>CAZRLL010000072.1:0-16256 GCA_964600735.1 uncultured archaeon | reverse complement strand
TTGCACACAATGATGCACAACCATATACAGTTCGAGCTGGAATACAAGTTGTGCAGTATACACTGAAATTACAAAATATTACCGGAAATGATCAACAAACCTGTTTCTATGCTGCAATCCAACAAATTGTAGGTGATGATGCGTTACAATATGTTTAATTCCATAAAACAAGAGCTACTGAAAAAGTAAGATTGTAAGTATATCCAATTATGATCATGTAGTTATCCAACTATTCATTGGTTAATTGTTAGTTTTTAATAGTATCAAAATGAAAAGGTATTCTATTGGCTTTCCTCTATGAATTCAACCGAGCCTGAACTTAGCGTTAATTCCATGTTTAGAGTGCAAGCTCTTCTCTTATTGCGAAAGGATCCAAAAAATGGTTATACATTGGCAAAAGAACTCGAGGAAATTACTGGGAAAAAACCTAGTACTGGAAAAATTTATCCGTTTTTACATGAATTGAAAGATTTAGGCTACATTATTGAAATTACAGAAGATCAAGAAAGTAAACGAAGTCGATCTACGTATAAATTGACATCGAAAGGACAAAAACTGGTCGATGATTTGGTCGAGAGAATGAGTAATTTACTTGATGTGCGGATGGAACAAGTCCTGGATTCATGTCACCATTGTGGAGTCAAACTATTTGATTCAAAGATAATTCGGAAGGATGATGATGGTCGAGAACTAAAATTCTGTTGTAAACATTGTATGGGTGCTTACCTTGATAATAATTGAAATCTTAGTTGAATTAGTTTTTACAAAATGTACTTACATTTACGATATTACTGCAATACACGTGAATTGAATGAATAACTCTTCTAATAGATCAGAATTAGATAAAGAATTAGCAACAGTGCTAGGACTGAAACATTCTTCTGTAACGTTACCAGAATTAGAACCTTCTCACTTTGAATATGTGAGAGAACAGGGGGATCAACATCAAAAAATCATTATTTTTCCACAACTCCATGATCAAGTGATATTCAGTAAAATCGCATTTAGAATTTTAAATGAATTAAAGCCTTCTTTAGTTGCCCTAGAATTGCCCGGTGATCTAGTTGAGTATCTAAACCCAGCAATTGATCGATTACCTATATCAACTTTGATCCATGATGGTAATCTCCAAACCAATTTTGACATTACTTTTCCACCACCTCCAGCGTCTAGTTATATTGTACACCCAGGTGAAGCACTCTTCTGGTTAGCTTATCTTGCTAGAAGAAGTGGTTATTCAGTAGATTTTATTGATACTTGGCATCCTAAAGCATATGCTTCTTGGGTTGTGCCTGTCGATTTTCCTGCTCTGGCATCAATTGGTTGGGAGAAATTTTGGGAGTTGAGTGTACGTTATATCCAAAAACATGTTTCCAATCGTACTCATCTTTTGCGATCATTAAATATGGCTGATAGACTCGTAAAATCATCTGATCAGCACTCTACTATTCTCTTTGCTTGTGGGGCTGCTCATTGGCCTATAATTGATTTTCAATTAGATCAAGCTGGATTCAAGTTGAGGGAATCTAATATAATTCCAATTGAGATAACTGATTATATCAGATCTCATTTGCTAGAAAAACCCATAGTATCTCCTGACCAAGAAACAAAAAAATGGTATCTTGCAGATATCCACCCTCATTCTCTTCATTTAGTCACATCAGATCTCCCTTTTGTAATTGCTAGTATGGTATATGATCCACAAGAATTCGACCTCCTAGATTCCTTTAGAAATATATATTTTGAGGCAGAGAAGAATTACAAACACCAATTTGAGGATACAATCAGCCCAGCAAGTTACAGAAGGTTATTTCAGTACTTGAGGAATTTAAATCGATTGAAAGGACAACCTTTACCAGGACTAATTGATATAATCACTGCAGCAAAGGGTATGGGGGATGATGATTTTGCATTTGAAGTATATCGTACTGCAGTAATATATCCATTTATTGCCACAGACGAAAATAGAATGGATCAAATGGTTAAATTTGCCCCCGACGAGAAAAAAGGTGAAGTGATTAAATTTGCTTTTAAACGCCGTTTTCGAAGACCGATTCTAAGAAAATTAAGAAAGGATGAGTATTTTGAGGATTTTGATCCCATTCCAGAAGAAAATTTCTCTGGTGAATGGCAGGAAATTTGGGATAAGTATTCAACTTTCGGAATGGTTAGCTACCCTCCAGAGGACGTTTTCATTGAAGGATATCTTACATTTTTACGAAAACGGATAAATGAGATCATCTTGGAGGAACAAGCCACTTCCATTGAATTCAAGACATCATTAGAAGATGGCATTGATTGGAGGGCAACCACACGGCATTACCATGAGGGTAAAGTCTTTGTCAAAAAAATCCCTAGAAAACAACCCGAAATTGGGGCAATGATCGTACAATTTCTGGAAGAACCAATTGATGAGCTAGAATATGGGTATCATTCAACATTATTTGCAGAACATGACCAAGAAAGCCATATCAGCATAATTACAACCACGCCAGGAGATATTATGGTAGGACCAGGTATAACTAGAGTCAAATATGCTGCAATAATCTCCCAGTTTCCTCCAGTTGGCATGCCTGCGCTTATACCAAAAACCAATGAAGACTTGAAAATTCGATTAATTTATGCGGCAATGAGTATGTCTTTATCCAAAATCATTGGATTTGTTGCCCCCAGACCACCGTCTGCCGCCCATCGACACTTTGCAGCAACAAATGGGTTTAGAGTCGTATATTTACCCATGTCTCAACTGACCAAAGCAAGTATGCACCGATTGAGAACCATGCATCTTTTAGCCCATCGTTCACTTAGGGATATTGCCAGGGAATATATCGGATTTTAAGTGAAGGAACATCGATCGAAAATGAAGTCAATTTTGATTAGTAATTAAGGATTTTTTGACTAATACAATTCAATCCAGTTAATTTCACTGATTGTTCGCCTTGTAAGGGTTGAGAGTATACTGACACTTTTTTCTCATTCAATTTATTATCAAAATGAATCATAAAATTTAAAATTTTATCGACAATTATTACGTTGCGGAATGACCGGCGGTGGTTACGTCGATGACCGGGAAGGGACCATTTTTTTGTTCAATATGTATAAATTATCCGTAGTGTGATACTAAATTGATTTCTTCTGATATTTATAGCTTTTCTCATTTTACACATCCTATTCTTTTATCAATACTTTGATTGACCTGATTTTGTGCTGAAAAGAGATGTCTTCAATAAATTGTTTGCTGCAGGCATGTCCTATGAGGATTACAAAAGAAGAAGCCAAAAACACCGTGAACGCATGGAATTACACTGGAATGCAGCAGATCAAGCCATAAATAAATTATCCACAGAAGAGAAAGAATGGTTAAATCAAAAAATTAAAATTTTGAGTATTGCAGAAAATTGGTGTGGAGATTGTGCAAATGACATTCCTGTGATTTCCAGAATGGCACAAGAATTTGATACCTGGGATTCAAGAATTGTAGGAAGGGAAGCATTTGAGAATGAAGTAGTTGAACATTACCTTACTGCTGGTCGAAAAAAAATCCCGGTCATTGTATTTGCCGATGACGATGGTGATGAAGTGGTCCGTTGGGTTGAAAGACCTACTAGAAGCTATCGACTCCAGGCAAAACTTCAAGGTGAAAGATTACCAAAAGAAGAATATATTCAAAAATATAAGAGTATGAAAGAATTTAAACCCCCGAGCCTAACTGAAGAGATATTTAGAGAATTACTAGATTGCGCAACCAAGGCAATTTCTATGTTAAAGATACTACCAGTAAAAAAATATTGAAGATACCAGTGTCTAATACATAAATTATATTTTAGATAATTTTCAAAAATATCGAGAGTATTTTAAAGGTAAAAGTTACAATTTGTTATATTAATAATAAATGAAGTTTCGGTTTTACAAAATTTTCTTAAATAATAAAAAAATTAAAATGTGATCGATCAACTTAAAAGTGTTGTATAGATCGTCTTGATAAGATTTTAAAGAATTTCGTAACAGTTAAGAATTTCTTAATTACGGAGGGATTTTAGATATAATTGATCAGATTTTGTATCAAATTACGGTTGATACAGCACCTATTGGAATTATTATAGTTAGAGATTTTAAAATACTCATGCTAAATACCATAGCATCAAAATTCCTCGGATTTACTAAAGATGAACTAATTGGAAAGAGTGTGATGGAATTCATCCCTGAGCATTTACAGGATGAAATTTCACAAAGGATGAAAAATCGGGAGGCTGGATTGAATGAACCAACAAGATATGAGTTGGAATTAATAAGAAAAGATAAATCAATATCAACCATAGAATTATTCATCTCAGTAATAGATTTAATGGATGGACCCGCAACATTAGCTTTTACAACAGATATATCGGATAATATTAAATCAAAGAATGAACTGAAAGAAAGCGAAGAGAAATATCGGGATTTGGTGGAAACCTCACAAGATTTAATCTGGCAGTGTGATACAGAAGGAAAATTTACTTATCTAAATCCAGCATGGGAAGAAATTCTTGGATATAGCCTTGAAGAAATGTTAGGGAGAAAATTTACTGATTTTAAAAATCAAACTGAGGTTGAAAATGAATATAAGGCATTTTTGGACCGTCTTAATAATGATACTACACTTAAAGCACATGAAACTCAATATTTTACAAAAGATGGTCAGGAATTAACTCTCATACTCAATGCCATCCCATTAAAAAATATTGAAGGAGAAGTAATAGGAAGACAAGGGACTGCAATTGATGTAACCAGAAACAAAGAACTTGAGCAAAATCTTCATTTGGCTCAAAAAATGGAAACAGTAGGTCGTTTAACAAGAGGCATTGCGCATGATTTCAATAATTTGCTCCATATTATCCAAGGTCATTGCGAGATATTACTAAATCAAAACCAACAAAAAGATGAAGTACAAGAGGATATTCGACAGATTCTATCTGCATCAGAAAGTGGTGCTGAACTTGTCAATCAACTTGTAAGTTTTTCTAAGGGTCAAGAATTAAAAATTGAATCTCTGGATCTCAATAATTCAATTAAATCAATAAATTCAATAATAAAAAGGGGTCTGACCCCAAACGTTGAAATTAAATTTGGTTTAGCTGATAATCTTTACCATGTCGATTTTGATCCTTCCCAGGTCCAGCTAATAGTGATGAATATGGTAATAAATGCAAAAGAAGCTATGCCTAATGGGGGTAAATTGATGATTGAAACAAAAAATGAAAAAGAATTTGTTGTTTTATCAATTAAAGATAATGGGGTAGGAATAGATAAGATGATTAGGGAACGCATTTTCGAACCCTATTTTACCACAAAGAAAAATCGATCTGGGCTGGGTTTAACTACTGTTTACGGGATAATAAATCAATGTAATGGACATATCCGTGTAGAAAGCATACTTAACCAAGGATCAACGTTCGAGATCTATCTACCCAGATCAACCAGTCAAAAATCCTGATGGGATTTATTTTTTAAATTTGATACAAAAATTATGATTATAATAAAATGACTACAAATTATTTATACTATTCAATTACGAACATAAAATATGCGAGCTATAATTTTAAATAAAACAGGAGGACCTTCAGTTCTAGAAGTATCCGAAGTTGATGATCCTGTACCCAAGAATGATGAAGTATTGGTAAGAACTAAATTTTCAGGAGTGAATTATGCTGATCTTCTATCAAGGCAGGGATTGTATTCTTGGGTTCCGAAAAGACCATATATAATGGGTCTTGAACTTTCGGGTGAAGTGGAAGAGATAGGTAATGATGTAAAGAATGTTGAGGTTGGGGATAAAGTAATAGTTGGAACGCAAATGGGAGGTTATGCAGAAATGATAGCAAGCAAAGCAGATCGGGTACTCCCTGCACCTGAACAATTCTCATTTGAAGAGTCTGCTGCATTTATGGCTAATTGGTTCACGGTCTGGATTGGTCTTCATGAGATGGCTAGGGTCAGAGAGGGTGAATCATTGCTGATACATGCTGCTGCAGGTGGTGTTGGAACTGCTGCTGTAATGTTGGGACTAGCACACAATATGAAAGTTTATGGTACTACCTCGAGTGAGGAAAAAAGAGAATTCGTAAAAAATATTGGCGCGGTCCCTCTATCGTACGAGGATTTCGATATCAAAATAATGGACCAAGAGGAATTAGGTGTAGATTGTATATTGGAGACAATGGGGGGAAATATCTTCAAGAGAAGCTTTGAAATTCTTTCACCTATGGGAAGATTAGTGCAAATAGGAGCTTCAGGTATTCAGGTAAACAAATGGAACCCCGTGTCATGGATAAAAGCCTGGTTAGCTCTACCCCAAGTAAAGATGGCACAGGTACTAAGAAGATCAAGAGCATTTATGGGCCTGCATGTGGGATATCTAGGCAAATATCCAGAAAAAATCCGACCTGCTTGGGAAAAAATGGTGGAAGTTGTGACTGAACATGATTTCAAACCGGTTGTGAACACAGATCAGATATATCCTATGTCCAAGGTGGCAGATGCTCACCAGCTAATTCATGATAGAAATAATATTGGAAAAGTTTTATTGGATCCAACAAAGTAATTCTGCATAAATTCTGTAGTAACTAATTTTCTGAGTGAGTAGAGTTAAGTGAGATTTTACAGTTGGTCACGGACTAAGGTAACTGTATGTATGCACACCCTGAAATACCCAAAAAAATGAAAAATAATGTTGACTCAAATCTAGTCTATGATTTGAATGTTCCCCAAATTGAAGAGAATATTGATTTTTTAAACCTATGGTAAAATTACCCTGAATCATGGTTTCCACTACTATTTCTGAATTATGTTCTATTAATGTGGAAAAATTATCAATGCTCGATAGAGATGCTCCACCCCATTGTACTGATAAATTTGAGATCCAATACTTATCGTTCTCAAATATTGGTATATCTACATTAGTTGTCCAACCAATCTCGTTGTCAAAATTGGTTACTGAACCAGACGACCATGCTGGAATATGGGATCTGTCATTATGAGTTACAACATCAGTTCCAGAAATAAAGATTTTTATCGATTGGGTTGCCAATGCATTATTTGAACTCCATGAACTGGGTAGATATGCGTGACCGAAGTAAAATTTTACTCTGGCATAAGGTCCGTCTACCTTCGAAATCTCTGATGAAGAATCGATTTTTATTATATCTTCTTGCGGTGATTGATCAAGGATAAAAAAGCTAAGGATAGGTGGATTTAAAACGATTAAAATGCTTAGACTCAGGAAAAATGTAAAAATTAATACTAAAATCTTCCTAATTGTAAGTTTCTTAAAACTGATTACTTATACCTCCAATATTTGCTGATTCTATACCTGTTCGATTTCTTAAGCGTTTTTAAATGCACTGTTGATCAGTCGTTTGTCATGAGAGTTACAGGCATCATTTTTCAATGCTAGGCAAGTTAATTCAATCTCTTCTGGTGTATGAAATTATTCAAAAAAAAAAACGCCCCCGTCGGGATTTGAACCCGAGTCGAAGGAGTTAACTGCGTTAAGGAACACTTGACAGTCCCCCATGATAACCGAGCTACACTACAGGGGCATATATTTCAGAACTGACTCTTTAAAAGTTTAAAGAATACTGTCCCTTATCTTAATTGACGACAAAAGCAATTAAAGAATTTTGTTGTTGAACTAGCAATTCGAAACCATTGAAATGAAATGAATAGAATTTTTATTCAAGGAATAGGATGTTTAACTCTCCAATAAATTAAAGGATTGATTAAGCATTTGTCTCATACTTTTCCCAGTTATAGAAGATATATTTAGGTTATTTTGACATCAGGACAAAGGTAAAATCAAGTCACAACCAATATTAGGCAAAAGAAACCCCAGCTAATAGTACCATTGATTATACATATTGTAGATAAACGTCTTTCAAAAGTATTGACTTAACACCAATTATTTTTATTTCTTGCATGAGATGTCTGTTCGGAATGGTATCCTCAGAAGAATTAATGCAGGATTTTGCTCAACGCACTGGCTTGACAGATGAAGGAACATCCTCAAATAAAAACCGTTATCTCTGGACCGATGCATTTGCAGTATGTAATTTTCTAGGATTATACCAAAAAACGAAAGATATTGATTTCAAAAAATTAGCGATATCACTGGTAGAGCAAGTGCATCAGGTTCTCGGTAGGTATCGGGATGATGACAGTCGAATAGGCTGGTTAGCTTCAGAGGAATACCCGACTTCAAATGGGCTCAGAATTGGCAAATTCTTACCCGAACGGAGGAAAGATGAGAGATATAACCCGATAAAAGAATGGGATAGAGATGGACAGTATTTTCACTATCTAACTAAGTGGATGCATGCCCTCCTGCAAACAGGAAAAATTACTGGTAAAGATAAATATATTCGATGGTCTCTTGATCTTGCAAAGGCTTCACTTCGGTTTATTGAAAACAATCAAATGTACTGGAAAATGAGCACAGATTTGTCCCATCCAATGGTATCTTCTATGGGACAACATGATCCTATTGATGGTTTTATCACTTTCAGGTCCTTGCAACCTTTCAAAGCTCCGTTTATCAAGCAAGGGATCTCGAAATTTAGGGCATTAATGGACTTGATTAATCCTATCACTACGGACCCATTAGGCCTTGGTGGATTGCTTTTTGATATTTATAGGCTATATCAATTGGGAACAGAGGTCGAATTGCAACGCCACTTGATAAATGCGGTGGAGAAAGGAATAAAATCCACACATCTTAATCACCAGCTTGCCTTCCGGGAACTTGGATTATCTATAGGACTCGCTGGTGCTAAGGAGATGAATATCCTGAAGGATCATTGGTATATTATTGATCAGATCAACAATTATTGGATCAACCACAGGGAATGGACTGAACATCGAAATATCAACCAAGTTATGCTGGCTACTAGTCTCTCACCACAGGGTTTTCTGGAATTATAGTTCATCTAATCTTTATTAGTGAACAATGATAGTTACAAGAAAAGTACATATTTTCAACTAATTTATCATCATATATCTAGAGACTACACCCCCTTTCGGGATGGTATATTGATTTTGTTTAAATAAAATTCGAATTATTATGTAAAATCTCAATAAATTTATGCTTCAGTTGTAGAAGCCTCACCTGGCCCCATATACAATAAATAGCCAAAACCTAATGCTAATAATAGATAGATTGCCACACTTGATCAAATGAGAGCATTTGCTCGATCCTCAATCGGGATAATTATAGAAACTATTGTGCCAATACTATTTCCTATTATATATGCAATGTTTAAATTGCGTCTAATATCGGAATCTTCCATTTCTCTGACTGACCATGATATAAGGGCGATCATAATAAGTGCTGTCCCAAACAATTGAGCCAAACTCTGCATTTCGCCCATATTGGCTCCAGTCACATCATACGCGTCTAATGCCTGCTCTGGCAAAAGTAAGAATGCAATTCCAAATAGTAAGGTCAACACAGCACTAGCTGTTGTCAAGGTTTTAAACGTTAAATAATCCATGTAAGCCATGTAATTTTTGATTTTGACAATGATTTATAAATGTTGTCCACATTTCTCAGATTCGATATTAGTAACAAACATACTCGATATTTAATTCTTATTCGATTGGCACAATATTGTTTACGAATCACTTCCAAACTGATTAAGATCTTGCTTTTTAAATCTGTGATAAATGTTTATAAATTTAATAAATTATTACAATTCAAATATTTTTACAATTATTGCTATGAAATTTTAATTCCTAGTAATTTACTAGCAATATATGGAAATCCGTAAATTCACAGAAGATGATTATATTGACTGGGAACTCATTCAGAACTACTGTTTTAGTTATACACAAAGAGTTGAAACGAAAGGCGAAAAATACCAGTACATGAATCCCGAGCAGGGATTTGGTGTGTTTGTAAATGGTAACTTGGTTGCTGGTGGATATAGGTTTCATTTTAATCAAAATATTCGCGGTAATATTGTGAAAATGGGTGGAATTGCCGGGGTAGCAACTGCTCCCGAATATCGAAGGCAGGGACACATTCGACAGATAATGGACGCACATTTTTCTGAGATGAATAGGTTGGGTCAGAAAATAAGTGTTCTCTACCCATTCAAGCAGGAATTTTACGAAAGGATGGGCTATTCAGTAATTGCACCGGTGATGAAGGTTGAATTACCTATTAACAAGATTCGCAGTTACAAAGGTAAGATAAAATACGAAAGATTTGATAGATCAAATGGTGGTATATTCTTACGTGAGTTCCACCGGGAAGAAATTGTACCAATTTATCATGGAATGATCGACAGACCAGATAATAGATGGATGAAAAAGGATGAAACCAATCCTGGAGTCATTATGGTGGCAAAGATTGATGAAGAGGTGGTTGCTGCTGGATCATACAGCATCAGTGGCTATGCAGGTTTGATGGAGTCAGATGAATATTTCTGGAAAGATGTCAGGGGGCGTGAAGCTGCACTAGGATGGGCAGCCAGACATAAAGACCAGATAAAATCCTTCAAATTATATCTTCCACCACAAGAAAACACAGCCTATTGGTTGAATAATTTTACTGGGAAAATGTATCTGGGTGTGGACAAGGAAAGAGGAATAAGTTTCAGCATGGGTAGGATAATAGACTTGGATATTTTGAATGGCATACCAGCACCAACAAATGTACAGACAGGTATGCTGGAGGTGATTGATGAACAGTGTCAATGGAATAATCGAACAATCAAAATTTTTAATGAAAATGGAAAGGTTAAAATTGAGGATACTGATAAGAAAGCTGAACGTGTTAATATCAAAGCAGTTACTGCTGCTCTTTATGGTGCAGTTGGACCAGGTGAATTGGTAAACCAAGGGTGGGCAACACTTGAAGGTGAGAAAATACTAATGGATTATTTCCCCAAATATGAAGCATATGTCTGGGATGATTTTTAATTCTTTAAAATTATTTTGAGTGGAAATTTTAAAAACATCATTTATGGATTGAGATTTATTAATGAAAAATAAGTTGAATATATCTCAGTAATCACAGACCATTATTTCCAGATCGAAAACTCGTGTTGGGTGAACGGGAATTTTATTTGCTTTGTTGCTTAATTAAATTACCTAGAATTCTATCATAAAGTACAAAACTACTTTCAACTTACAGAGTATTGGAGATAGAATCTTATAATTCTTTATGGGATTCTATAATTTGGGCCACTAGCTCAGCTTGGTTAGAGCGTTCGGCTGATAAAGTCGAAAAACCTCCGAAACCGAAAGGTGGCCAGTTCAAATCTGGCGTGGCCCATTATTTTTTCCTGACTACCCAGATTCAATTAATTAAGATATTTAATCCAGAGAGTGAAGAAAAATAGCTATCTCAGACACATTTCAACAAAATTTGTTGATTGAATAATAATAAATCGAATTAATCATATTAATTGATAATGGGGATCTATTTTGAGTTTTGGTGAATTTCAAGTATTATTAATTGAGAATGAACATGATATCGTCAGGATAATCAAAAAGTATTTGTCAGAATCTAAAAAAGAGAACTATAAGATAATAGTTGCGAAGGATCTTAAGAACGGGATAAAGATCCTAAAACAAAGACATTTTGATTTGCTTATAATGGAAATATCCCTATTGGCAGAGATAAAAATGGATAAGATAATAGAATTAAATAATAATTTCGCTAATATTCCAATTTTGTTATTATCAAATTCTGAAGACCAATTAGGCTCAATTAGATATAAGATTAAAGGAGTTCAGGAGCTTCTGATTAAATCACAAATCAACAAATATATACTTCAAAAATCAGTTCAATATGCGTTTGATCGAAGCCTATTTCAGAAGGTATTGCAAAAACAAGAAAATTATTATAGCATGATGATGGAACAATCTATTAGTGGAGTATACATAACTGATAGAGCAGGGAGATTTATCGCTGCAAACAAATTAGGCCTTGATTTTTTCGGTTATTCATTGAGCGAATTAAAAACAATGAAACTAAGTGATGTGGTTCATCCTGATGATCTTCATCAAGCTACGCTTGAATATAAGCAAATAATACAAGGATATAATGTGAGATCCAATAAATCATTTATTCGCAAAGATAAACAAATTACTCACCTTGAAATAAGTGGAAATTTGTTAGCTGATGGGAATATCGTGGGGATTGTTCAAAACGTTACTTTTCAGAAAGAATCTGAAAAAAAACTTATAGAAAGTGAGGAAAAATATAGATTAATAATAAATTCGATTGTAGAGGGAATAATCTTAATTGATAGAAATGGAATAATTATTGATTACAATAAATCATGTGAACGGCTTTTTGGGTATACAAAAAATAATGTTGTTGGTAAAAATATTACGGTTTTAATGCCTGATTCTTACAAAAATCAGCACATTATAGCTTTTAAAAAATATTTGCAAACTCGAGGAGGGATAAATATAGGCAAACAGCTCGAAATTAATGGCATGCATAAAAAGGGGAATATTTTTCCTATTGAATTATCTATTAGTGAATTATATGTGGATGAAAAATTACTCTTCGTCGGAATCTTAAGTGATATTTCTAAGAAAAAGAAAAATAAGAGCATTTGAATCAATAGCAAATGTGATATTAGAGAAAAAAAGAATATTTCAGGATTCTTAAATTAATTTTTTGCTAAATTTAACCATAATTCGCAATAAATGGATTAAGATTATTAATAATTTTATTTTCAGCTGTTTTGGGGCTCAAAACCTAAGTATCCTCTTCTAACCAGGATACACTAGCATTCTTGTCAATTGTTTTAATTAGGGTCTTTAATAATATTAACTCATCAGAATCGATTTTGTTATCCTCAATTGCAGTAAAATAGGTTTCAGAGAGCAAATTCTCCTCTAGATCAATTAATGAATTCATTTCCTCTGTAGTAATTATCCCGTCTTCCATCGCTTCTTTGACTAATTTTTCGTATTCTAATAAATTATCCCTAGCAGTCTCAATTATTTTTTGCTCTTCTTTTGTTACTACCCCGTCTTCTGCTGCTTTATCTGTAATGTTTTTTATGGCTAATCTGATCTTTTCCAGTCTTTCTTTTACTTTTTCAGACATAGTATTGAGGAACATTTCCTGTATTAAAAAGATAATCAAATTTTAATACTGAATAAATGATCTATTAATCCGATAATAAACATAAATAATTGCGAAAATTTTGTGAATTTGATGGAGGATATAAAAAATAACATCCGAGATCTCTTACAAGAACCTAGGATTGTGAATTTCTTCTATCAAACATTAATCCTGGGTACCGGGATACTGATTCTTTACATTCTTTCTAATGACAACTATCCTTTGGAAAAAACCATAATGGTAATGCTAGCCTGGTTTATTCTTATCATTTTATTTCCTGTTCCTGATAAAATTGCCAGTAATATTGATCCATTTAATGAAGAAATTGAAGAATTAGGTAATATTTGATTTATTTACCTTTCCCCAAAATATCCGATCAATTTTTAGATGGTTCAATTATTCTTAATATAATGAATGAACGAAAGGAACAAATCCAAGATATCTATGACCAGTTGCTAACAAAGGCTAATGAGGATGGAATAATCACAAATGAAGAACAGGCAATATTAGATCAGGTAGAAATGGGCGTGAATAAATACCATAAAATGCTAGATAATGCATTAAAGGATGAAGTAATCAATGAAAATGAAAGGTATCAATTGCAAAACATTAGATCAAAAATGCTTGGGGACTCTTGGGTAAAAGCAGACGAAGATTCTGTAATAAGCAGAGACGAAGCTGTTTTGCTTAACTTATTGCTAAAATTGATGAAAAATATCGATTGAGTAATTTATTTTGTAATATATACCGCTAATATTAATATTTTATTATGGCAATTTTTCTATTTATAGCAAAATCTACTAACTTTCTTGTTTATTTCTGATTAATTAAGTGGTTTACAAAAATCGAATCTTAACTACCAAAACAGCCAATAATTTCTAATTAAAAATACGAATAGCGAGATAAATATTTTTTATTTATTTCCGATATTAATGAAATATACGGAAACGATACATTAAAGCTAATGTACAGAATTGGTATCTTGAGGGCTGAAAATAAAATGCTGCCGGAAGAGGATTATTTTGCAAGACTTGCCATTGAAGCAGACGAGATGAAAAGAGAACAACCATCATTCGAGGTTCTAAATGGGGATGTAACAAAATGGAAGGGCTTCATCATTGGCACAAATTCATATGACGGCGGAGTTTTCGTATTTTTGATCGAAATTCCGAGAGAATATCCATTCAAACCTCCAGTCGTAAAAGCACAGACTAAGGTCTGGCATCCCAATTTTTTCAATGACAAGGTCTGTATTGGAATTTTAGGAAAAGATTGGGCTCCTGCAAATAATCTTGTCGATGTGGTAGAATCGCTTAGGTTCCTATTGTCAAATCCCAATCCAGATGATCCTTTGCATTCATCAGCAGCAAAGATGATGAAAACAGACATCAATGAGTTTAATAATCGTGTAAAACAATGGCTAGAGCAATTTGCTGGCTGGGATCAACCATCATTATTTGGATAGTGAATTTATAAATCTATTTTATATCTCAAAATAGCACCAATACCAGTAAATGTATCATAAAATATTTTCCCATCTTCGTGGCCTAAGCTTATTATTTCAATGGAAGCACCAGTGTCCATAGACAATCTTTCAAATTCCTCAATCAGGTATTGTTTACTAACTACGGATAAGGTATACTTACTACATTTTGGACATGCAGTTCCATTGACTTTAACCTTTAATTCTTCAAGATTAATAGGTGTAGTTGACTCAAGAAAGGCTTTCTTACAATTTGAACATTGTATTTTTGCATGGATCTTCTCTATACCCTCACTAAATAATAAAATATCAACTGCTGCTTGTTCAAATGCTCCTTTAACAAATTGTTCGCCATAAATGGCTTTCCCCGAATCTAAACCAATTTCTTCTAGAAATTGTTGAACCAATTTTCGTTCTCGAACCATCGCATAATCGGCAAGATCATCTCCTGCACGAACCAGCAACTCCCTTATCCCAGCTTCCCCCGTGTATCCAACATCATAAACCTTGAATATTTTTTCTCTAAGGCGATAATCAAGTGTTGGATGATCAATAAATTGGTCTTTACTCATCGCAGGTCCTCCAATAACCAATGCAGTGATTGGATGTTGTTCTAAGTATATCGTATTGGCTTTATGAGCCATTTTTGAATAGAATTCTTGTGCAAGTAGTTCGATACCCCTTTCGATTCGACCTGCTGATTGACCCCCCCGACTGTGCTTACCAGGAACAAAACTTGCGTTGTTAGAAATAATGTTCATGTGGCTCCCACGGATAGTGGCAAAAGTTGCTCCTCCTCGATCAATGACAACTACACCAAGTTGATCTCTCTGCTCTAACATTGATTTAAGATGTTCAACATGGAAACGAGTGTCACAAACATAGTCTTTAATGGTGACGGGTTCTGGAGGTTCGATTGCATAGTATTCAGTTTTACCGGTATCTGCAGTGGTGCCTGCGAAAATCGCAAGACCATTTTTACCATTCTTGAGATATTGCATACGTGAGATGATTGATCGTATTGCCTCGGTCACTGCCTTGCCAGTTTTTCGGTCTTTTATATTGACACTCGTTCCTAACTCTGATTTTAATTTGGCAGAAATGTCTGATAACTGGGTTTTTGCAGGTATGTAAAGGGTTATTAGCGTAGTGGAGCTAACTGCCGATTCCTTCTTCTCGAGCTCTCGTATCCTCTGTTTTAAATGATACAACTCAAGAGAACTCCGTTTATTATCCAACATACTATACTCTATACAATAGGTTTTGTATTTACCTTAAAGTAGGTTGAGATAGGATAATTGAGTTCTATAAAATAATAAATTGTGATCTATCACTGCGGAATCATTTTTTTAAATTTGATAACATTTCGATTAGCTTGTTCTTTTGTCTTTTAAAATAATGTTTGGGTGTCTCGAGTAATATTTTAAAATCGAGACTGAAAATAAATATCGAGTGTGAAAATAATATTTTCTTTTGTTGATTTGATGGGATGGTTCCCAGTTTTAGTGCATTGATAAAACTAGGAAAAAACGCCTCTAAATATGAGTAACAATGTTATTCAGGAATCCTTCATTAAACTTGATTTGAAAAACTTGTGAAGGATATACAATGTTTGATCTTTGCGATTATTCATCCAAATTAAAATGCTAG
>CAZRLL010000071.1:0-16354 GCA_964600735.1 uncultured archaeon | reverse complement strand
TGACCTAAATTCTCGGAGATCTTTCATTAATTCAGGTATTATTGTTGTTAAAATGCTTAGATTTGTTGTGTAGATCTGTTATCTAATATGTCCGATTTTTTTCCTGATTACTTCCAAAAATTTATCTTCGCCCTTCTTCAATATATTATCAATTATGTATAACTTTTCTAGAGTATCTATATTAATTATATTTCGTGGTATTTCTTTTATTTCATTATCACCTATTAAGAGTCGTTTTAATTTTGCCAGAAATATTATAGATTTAGGTATCACCTCAATTTTGTTACTACTCAAATCCAAAATTTCTAAATTATTTCTAGTTTCCAAGGTTTCTAAATTAGTTCTAGGTTTCAATAAATAGGGTGGAATTTCAGTTAAAAAATTATAACCAACGTCTAAACTCCTGAGGCTGCCATTGTCGATACTTAGTAATAATAAATTTTCATTGATTTCCTTCAATTTATTATTGGATAAGTGTATTATTTCCAAATTTTTTAATTTCCCAATGCAATCTGGTATTCGAGTTAGTTCGTTATAAGAGATATTTAAATGTACTAAACTGTCAATGTTGCATATTACTTTCGGAAATTGGGTTAGTCTGTTATTTGATATATCAATTACTTTTAATTTCATATCAGATAGCCAGTCTGGCAGGGATGTTAATTGTGTGTGATTTAATCTTAATTCCTCTAGATTTTCTAATTTTTTGATAAAATCATTCAGTTGTCCTAAATTCAGTCCAGTTAATATTAAAGATTTAAGATTCTGAAATTTTTGAATGTACTGTGGCACTCCTTCTAAATTTATATGGCGATATTCGATCGAAGTAAGGTCTAAATGTACGAGTTTTTCATTTTCAAATTTATAACGATTATCTTCTAACGCGTTCGCTCCTGATAGTCTCAACAATACATTGAATTTTTCAAAATATCGTTGATCAGACACTTATACCCATATTATTTTGCTATTTTTTTTTATCTTATTTGTATCTGTCTAATAATAGATAAAAAGCATAATTCGATTCTAATTTTAACATCTGATAAATGCTCTATCGATCGATTTTAATTATGGGTCCAAGCTATATTGAATTGGGAGAGCTATGGGCGTGTAGCTCAGCTAGGTAGAGCAGTGGACTCTTAGCTAAAAATCCAAGGAAATCCTTCTAGAGAGATCCACGGGTCGGGGATTCGAATTCCTCCACGCTCATTTTTTTTTGCATTTTATTTGTGCAAATTTAAATTCAGAATTTTGATTTGAAAATACGGAATTTTTATGACAACCCACTCACTGTATAAAGATGTACAACTATCTCATTATGACAACAAAAAGATGTACAACTTCGATGTTTACCTATTAAAATTGATGTACGACTTTCAAAATAACATTAAAATTAGCATTTCACAAGAGCATTATTATTTTATGTTAGATGATAATCTAACTTCTAACTAAGAAATTTCAAATTAATGATTACCATGTGAATGATAATTTTGAATACTTCATTACAAACAAAATAACTCTATTATTATCATTTGATCAATCAACCAAATATGGAAAATTTATCAACTCTTGTGGATGAAATAACTAGTAAACTCGATCATCTCGATTTATTACGAGAAGAAGTTTTGAAGTTAGCAAGAAAACTAAACAGATTGAGTGGTCGTGGGATTGGAAAAATAATCAAAGGTCAAGAGTGTACCAGTAATTTATTAGATACAAGAAGTATAATTGTTAAAATATCGGAAATCATGAGTACACTAGCACCTGCTTTATCTTGGAAAATTACAAACACAGGGATTGAAGAGTATATTGAATTTGAAATATTAAATGCAATTATTTCTAAAGTAAGTATACCAGGTCCCCAAGATCTTAATGTACCTTACTGGATGTGGCTAACTGGGCTTGGAGATGTACCAGGGGAGCTGAGGAGAATTATCCTAAATAAATTTATTAACGGTGAGATTGAAGAAACAAGACCATTATTACAATCATTACAAGAGATTTATCTGCAGATGTCAGGATTAGATTACTCAAAATCGTTAATTCCAAATTTAAGAAGGAAAGTTGATGTAGCAAGAGCTGTGACAGAACGAACCGAAAGCGATTTTGCCCATGCAATTATATCTAATAATATTCGCAATACCCACTAATTTAATTGACAGGGTCTAATTTATCATATAGTGGTAGATCAAATCAACGGTGAATTGATTACTGGTGTTGGTAGAGGGGCCAAATTCATTGCAATACCGATTTATAATGAGATTTTTAAATTTTTATTACAAAAACCTCCATTTCTAGGTACGCTCAATCTCAAAATATCAGAATCAGACGGTTTACAGGTCGAAGACCAATTCAAGAATGGTAAGGTCTATGATAATCTCATTTATGAAAATAAATCATATGGGGGGATAATTACAAAGAAAGTTATCATAGAAAAAAATGACGAATCATTGAATTGTATAGGGGTCAAACCATTAAGGACAACACATGATTCCACAATTTTAGAAATTGTAAGTGATGTAAATATTAGAGCAACTTGGAAAATATCTGACGGACACAGTGTGACGGTTTCTTTTGAAGATTAATCATTATTTCGATTTATGATCTCATCAATTAATCTCGTTGTAGCTATACCTTCAAGCTCTACTGATAAGCGAACAACTTGAATTGACGATAAGCCCATTTCTTTCAATTCTTCCTCTAAATTAATTTTCATATGAAACTGATCCGATCCTAGAGCTATAATATCAGGATTGGTCTTCTTTACAACCTTTAAGTGGTCCACAGTATCACCCAAAACTGCTGCACCAACGATTCTTAGTGCATTTAAAAGATAGGTCCTATCATTTTCCTTTTGAATTGGATCTCTTTTCCGTTTCTTAATAGTAGCATCTCTAGCAACTACAACAATGAGGAAATCACCCAATTTTGCAGCTTCATATAAAGTGTGTAGATGTCCTCTATGTAGTAGGTCATAGGCACCTCCTGTAAGCGTAACTTTGAATTTTGATCTTCCCAGAGTTGTAATTGATAATTCATTACTCAAGGATTTCTTGATTAAATTATTTTCTATCATCAAATCTATTTCTTGATGGAGTTGATCGTTTGGTATTGACAAATCTAATTCATCAGGAGAAATATTCGTATCAGAAAGAATCCATTGTCTAAATATCTGCTTTAGTATCTCCTGATGTAATTTAAAGCCCACATATTATGGTAATAAGATTAGTTTTAGAAATTATAGATTGATGGACACATGAAATTCTATTAATTAAAATCACAATACCGATTAGTATTCTCTTTCGCCAGTAATAAATTCGCTAAAAGCTTTGAGTGCCTTCCTTCTTGAAAGGTACGAAGGAGGTGCTTTGAAATAATTTGCACAGATACTATTGATTGGTCCAGCTTTTGCCTTTCGCAGTGCTACCTTAGCTCCACGTATCGCATCAACTAAGGAGGCAGCACCATTCCCACCATCATCGCTTTGGAAGCGAATATCAACTTTTACTTTTTGTCCCATGAACGTCTTGCCTAGAATCCAAAAGTGTCCAATGCGACGACTACCTAGGAAATCTAGGTAATCTGTGGTTCCTGCAGCAACCCGAATATCATAAGGAAGCGATCGTTTGATCGAATTCTCCTTAATCGTTCTTTTCAGCTTTCTACGATCAAAATCAAGTGTTGTTAAGCCTTCTAAACCACCAGATACATCAAGTTGGTAAGTATCTTCCAGTACAACACCTTGTTCATTTAACACTTCTAGTACACCTTTATGAAATACTGTACCACCAGCCTGGCTTTGCAAATCATCACCAATTAATGGTAGTCCAGCTGATTTAAATTTTCTAGCGAAGGTGTTATTTCTTATTATATTTGAAGGAGTAGAGTTAATTAAACCAATACCTGCGCCTAACGCGCTTTCTGTAAAGAATTTTGCAGCTTGATTCGATCCTGAAGGGGTGTTGATCACTAATAATTCAGCACCAGATGATTTAAGTGAGTTAACGATATCTGCATCCTCTTCATCTGAAATTTGAACTACATCCTCTGTGTATTCAGAAAGACCATCCAAAACTGGGGCTTTTTCTACAATTACGTTTGTTTTCTTAACAACTGCAACTTTTTCTCTATTATTAGGTGAAGCAAATATGGCTTCGGAAAGATCTAATCCTATTTTCCGCCGATCCACATCATAAGCTGCCACTACCTGTATGTCTGGAATTGTATAACCCCCAATCTTTGGATACATTAAATCGTCAGTCTTATTGACTTTGTAATAATCAATTGCTTGGACTAACGCCGATGAAAGATTACCGACGCCTGCTAGTGCGATTTTGATTTTATTTCCATTAGATGTCATTATTCATCCACCTCTCCTTTGATAAATTGCTCAACTAGCAGTTTTGCTTCGAAATCCTTGATCTGTTTGGGTGGATGTTTGAATGAATAAGCAGAAACGGAGTAAAGGGGTCCTGATAATTTTCTATCTTGAGCGATAGCTAGCGCTCGAATTACATCAATCATTACTCCCGCTGAATTAGGAGAATCCTGAACAGATAGTTTTAAAGAAACCTCGACTGGCTGTTCTCCAAAATTATGCCCCCTTGCATGCAAATAACATATTTTCTCGTCTTCCAAGAATGGCACATAATCACTAGGTCCAATTCGTGTGGGAACGTCATACGGTAATACTGATGTTACTGCTGCAGTTTTGGAAATTCGTTTTGTTGTTAATCTTCCTTCCTGTTTCATATTTTCAAAATCTGTGTTTCCACCTACATTTAATTGATAGGTTTCCTTTACTTTTATACCCCGGTCGTACATAAGTTGCATCAGTACTCTATGCAATATAGTAGCTCCTAGTTGAGATTTTATATCATCACCAGCACAGGGTATTCCGGCATCCTTGAATTTCTGAGCCCATTCACTATTTGATACAATAAATGAAGGTATACCATTAGCTAAAGCTACTCCTGCCTCTAAGGCTGCTTCTGCATAGGCAATTGTTGCTTCTTCACTGCCCACTGGAAGGAAATTTACTAGAATTTCTGCACCAGTCTCTTTTAATATATAAGCTACATCAACAGCATCATCGTCGTTTTCGTAGCAAAAGAAGCTTTCTCTCATGTGAGGTGCAACGCCATCAAGAATTGGGCCTGGAAGGACGGTAACGCCGAGATTTGGAACATCCGCAAACTTTCGAGCACTATTTGGAGCTTGCCAAATGGCTTCTGAAATATCCTTTCCGATTTTGTTTGTATTTACCTCAAAAGCGGCCACAATTTCGATATCAGAGATATGATAGGGGCCAAATCGTGTATGCATGAGACCCGGAATAATTTGATCATCATGTGCATCCTTGTAATAATAGAGCCCCTGTATGATCGATGAAGCACAATTTCCAAGTCCTGCAATTGCGATCTTTATTTTTCTTGTCATCTTTTACATATGATGAATTTTTTACCCATTTAAGAAATTAGGTTTAGTTTTCACAGTATTATAACCGATTAGATTGAGAATTTTGGATTTTATTATATGGCGATATAATAGTTTTTTAAAAAATGACCAAACATTTGAAAAACTATCTGAAATATGTTTTCATGGGTTCCCTGAATCTCTGAAATTTTTTCTTATATGGATAATTCTACATCTATCCATTGAATTTGACAATATTAATTTAGATTGTACTGAATAAGTTGTATATTTGAAAGTCACAATATAGTATGATCTTATTCGATCATCGATTACACAATCTTAAATGAATAAAAACAAACCTAGTATAATCGACGAATATAACGGTCTATGATCACAATCCATTCCAATTCTTGTTTGCATCATCAAAATCTTTCTCTGAATCGATCGATTCCCAAAAAACATTACTACTTGCTTTAAAGGCTGCAAATCGTTTCTCTTCAGCGAGTTCTACGAATATTGTATCTTCCATTTGACCTTTCGCTGGAAACCTATGAAATATATTTTGTTCAATAATATCAATTCCACCATGAATGTAATGTGGAAGCATGGGTTTCTCAACGAAATTTGTAATTAGATTAGAATTTTCTTCCACTATCCCATATGGGGACCTCATTTGGACAAGATACATAGTGGCTAAAGCGTCGGTCTGAATGTGGATCTCTTGTATTTGCTTTAATTTATCATCACAAAGCACATCTCCGTTTACCACATAACATCTCTTATCCTGAATTCGTTCTGATGCCAATTTAAATGCCCCTCCACTTCCCAATTTTTCTTTTTCATGACTATAAACAATTTCGACCAAACCAAATTTCGTATCGATTTGATTAGATAGTTTATCTTCAATCATTTTTCCTAAATATCCAACTGCAAGGATTACGTAATCTACTCCTTCTCGAGCAAGCCATTCAATTTCCCATTCAATAATGCTTCTTCCTTGAATGGGAGTTAATCCTTTTGGGTATTTGTCCATTGTCACTCCCCTCATCCTTTTTCCCTTTCCACCTGCAAGGATAACGGCTTCTCTTATTGTCACAATTACCACAGTCAAAATTAAAGGTATAAAATTTATATTCGGTTATTATGAATAAATGCCAATCTAAATATATCTTTACTGATTTTCATCGAGTCTTGTTTTTATTGATTCAAAATTAATCAATCTTGTTAAATCACTTAACAATTCTAGACTCTGAGATTTCGGAAACTGTTTTAGAATATACAACGCCTGATCACGGTATTGTATTGCCATATCCATCACCTTGTGTACGGCTCCTGTTTTAATCAAAATTTCTCTTATTGTTTCAGGATTAACACTTTTATTCCTGAGATAATAGTCATTTAAAGTTTGCTTTTCCCAGTCATTTCCATTTTCCATGCCCTCAATAGTTATTAAAGATTGAAATCTATTCGTAATATCTGAATCTGGTAATTTCCCTAAATCGTCTATTGTACCAACAATGGCTAAAACATCATCACGAAGCTGATAAGCATTTCCAAAATACTCTCCAAATTTTGAGTACAATTTTAGGAGCTCTTTATCATTACTAGCAAGCATAGCTCCAGCAAGTGAAGATCCTTCAAATAATGCTGATGTTTTTCGATATAATAAATTCATGAAAAAATCTTTAGAGATCGGTTTATTGGTTTTTAGATCTTTTGAAAGATAGAGAGATGATGATAATGCAGTTCCAACCCGACCGAATTCTCGCACGATTGATGGTATATTAGTTCTAGTTGCTAGGTCAAAAACAAAGGCGGATAAATTATACGCAGCGGATAATGCAGTAAATGTCCCATATTTTACATAAAACGATTCTTCCCCTCTTCTTAAATTATCTTTATCAAATATGTCATCAACAATTAGGGAAGCGTTATGACTTATTTCAATGGCAGCACAGATCAATTTCAAATTAGTAATATCGGCATTTGGCCCTGCAATACTACGATACACATACAAAGCAATTAATGGACGCAATTTCTTACTTTTGTCATTTGCAAAAATTGGTATTATCAATTCTCTTAAAACAGAATCTTTGTATTCGTCTTCAATTACTTCTGTAATCCAATCTATGATAATTTGACGATCTGTATGAAAGAGGTCAACAACTTGCCTTAAATTCAACCTTATTGTCATAATTATTTATTATTATTATTATTATCCATAAGGTTACGATCGATCGTTCATGATGGACACATCAACTAAATTTTAATTTGATATATAATTGATTCACTACAAACACAAAGACATTTGGTAGTAATAAATGTAATCCTAGTAATTTATTGTTATAATTCCCCAGTTTGACGTTTTCAGTATATTTATGGTATTCTGTGTAAGTGTGTTCTGATAATGCAAATCGATGTTGATAAAACTTGGGAGTAGTGGTAGTATGATCTCACCAGTAAGAATAAGAGCCCATATAGTCTAAACTTCTTACAAATAAAAAGTTAACTTTTTTTGTTTAAGAACTACGTATCGTCTCTACGATTGCGTCACCCAATGCAGAACAACTAGCTGATCCACCCAGATCATATGTCAAGAATTTATTTTCTTTGATTACTTCTAGTATCGCATCTTCTATTGCCAGACTGGCTCCGATCGCCTTCTCCTCACTAAAATTAGTACCTAAATAATCCATCATCATACCAGCAGACGATATCGTACCAATTGGATTCGCTTTATTTTTACCTGCATGTTTTGGTGCTGAACCATGAACTGGCTCAAATAATGCATGTCCAACCCCCATCTGTCCAGAAGGAGCCATTCCTAATGACCCGGCTAATACTGATGCAAGATCTGAAGCAATATCTCCAAACATATTAGATGTAACAATAACATCATAATAATCCGGATCGCGAATTAACCATTGTAAGTATGCATCTATATAGGCATAATCTTTACTAATTGCTGGATATTTTTCCCCAATTGTATCATATGTTGATCTAAATAGTCTACATCCTTGAAGAACATTGCTCTTGTCAACACAGGTGACTTTTTTAATACCATCACGAGGGGCTCCACTCCTTCTTTCAGCAAGATTATAAGCATACTCTATAACTCTCGATGCACCTTTTAAAGTAATTATTTTCGTATCTATGGCAACTTCCTCTATTCCACCCCGTTTAAGACTCCCCCGAATTGGTGCATAAAGCCCTTCAGTATTTTCCCTAACAGTCACCATATCTACCAGCCCAGGTTTCCAAACCTGCTTATTCTCACCATGAATTTTATGTGTAATACCAGGATACAATTTTGTAGGTCGGACATTCGCAAATAAATCCAAACCAAATCTTAAACCGAACACTATTCCTGCTCCCGCAATATTTCCATCCGGGAGGTCGGCATTTGGCCAACCGACAGCACCTAGAAGAATAGAATCCACATCATCCCTGCATATTTCGAAACTTCCATCTGGCCATTCTTTACCCGTTTCCAGATAGTACTGACCTCCTCCAGGAATATTAATAAATTCAAAATCAAGATCAAATTTATCTTCTACGGCATCTAATACTTTCATTGCTTCCCGAACGACCTCTTTGCCTATTCCGTCACCAGGAATTACTGCGATTTTATAGGGACGCTTTACCATTTCTCAATCACTCGTGAAAATTATTATCTTTAATTATTATCTTTATGTGAACAGGATAAATGATTTTAATGCAATTTAATAGCTGAGTCCCCTCAAAATTTAGTATAATTCATAAGATTTTTTTTGTATGTGCTTATATTCACATTTTTAATTTTTGATCATTTAAGGTTCTTGAGGATATGCAAAAATATCTGAATCAGCAATTTTGACATATATTGACTTTCCCATCAATTGATATGGATTCTTCCATCGGATTGCTAGCAACTCCTTACTTATTATTTTGAAATGATTTCCAACATTTATTACGAAACGAATAAACTCTCCAAGCAATCTAATTGTGGTAATTTTCCCTTTGAATACATTATTCCCGGTCGGTTTCTCGATACTCAATCTAACTGCTTGTTGTCGTATAACTAACCAAAATTTACCCTTCAAATTTGTACCAATATTTAGATTTAATTTTCCGATTCTAGCCAATCCTGATTCTACAAACGATTCATACACATTTGATTCTGCGAGGAAGGTGGCAACAAATAATGAATTTGGTTTAGAGAAAATATTCTCGGGCGTATCAATTTGCTCCAAATTTCCTTTATTAAATACGGCGATTCTATCTGCAGTTATCATCGCTTCTTCAGTCTCATGAGTAGCATGCATAGCCGTAAGTTTAAGTTCTTTAACAATTTCCCTGATTTCAAAACGCATCTCTGTCCGTATTTTTGCATCTAACGCTCGATACGGTTGGTCAAGCAGAAGAATTTTTGCACCAGCTGTTACTGCTCTTGCTACACCAACTCTTTGTTGCATACCACCAGATAATTCACTTGAAATTGCTTCTTCCCTTCCATCAAGCCGTACCATAGAAATAATTTCTTTCGCAACCCGTGTTTTTAATTCTATGTCTTCTCTACGCATACGTGGGCCAAAAAGAAGGTTGTTCAAAACTGTCATATGGGGAAATAGGTTAAATTGCTCAAATACAAAACCGACGTGCCGGTCTTCTGGTGGTGTATGAGTAACATCATTACCATCAATAAGAATTCTCCCAGAAGATAGGGGTAACAAACCAGCGATAGCCTTTAAAATTACAGAAGGTCCTTCTCCTGAGGGTCCAAGTAGACCAATATACTCGCTATTCTCAACCTTAAAAGAAATATCGTTGAGTAATCTGTTTCCATTAACTTCAATAATTACATTCTCTAATTCAATACTTGTCATATCAATTCCCTCAAGTTACGGATAGAGCTTCTTCCAATCCTTTGCTGGGATATCTGAAAAGGAATGGAGCATTAAGGGGTATTGTTATTTTCACCTTATCACCGTTTTTAAAAGGTACTTCATTGGCAAAGCGTTTAACTTCAATTCTACGGCCATAATCCAGCTGAATTAAGGTTCTTCTTTTTTCACCCAAAAATCGATCATCCATGATTGAACCATACAAAGAATTTTTCCCTTGCTCTTCAATTTCTTTAATCGCAAATACTTCAAAAAACTCACGCCTAATACCAATCACTACTTTTTGACCTATAATTGGTACTGGAAGTTGAGAAGGTAATGTGATTATTTCACCTCCTATGAGTTCTACCTCTGAAGTTGATTTGTAATTACTTATTATCACGCCTTCCAAAAAATCAGCTTCTCCGATAAAATGAGCCGAAAAAATTTGACTGGGATCAAATAATAATTCTTCCGGGCTAGCTAGCTGAACCATCCTCCCTTTCTTCATCACGCCAATTCTATCAGAAATAGCCATAGCTTCAGATTGATCATGAGTTACGTGAATTGCAGTAAGTTTTAGCTCTTTGACCAATCTTCTCAATTCATCCTGAAACTTCTCTCGTACTTTATGATCTAGTGCTCCCATCGGCTCATCTAACAGTAAAGTAGATGCACCCGTTGCTAGGATTCGAGCGATACCAGTTCGTTGAAGATCTGCTGCATTTAAGCTAGCCGGAAATTTATCTGCGCTATCAGTTAATCCAACTAATTTAATGTATTTTTCCACTGCATCTTCTATATCAGTTGTCACAAATCCTTTAACTTGGGGGCCAAATGCAATATTTTGATAAACCGTTAAATGAGGAAATATCGCAAATTGTTGGAATATATATCCGATATCTCTGAGGTCTGCGGTTAATTTCTCAACCGACCTTCCATCCCAAAGTATTTTCCCCTTAGTCGGTAAGATTAATCCTGATAGAATTCTTAGAGTTGTAGTCTTCCCACATCCTGATGGACCCAGTAAGCTCAAGTATTCTCCATCTTGGATGGTGAAATTTAGATCTTCGACAGCTTTTATTCTACCGTAAGATTTTGAAATTCCAAAAAATTGTATTTCAGGCAAACTTTTTCCCTCCACTTGATTGATTAGTAAAACGAATAATCAATAACAATATAAATGAGATAATAATTAAAACCACTGCAGCAAACGCCGCTGCTGCCAAAGCTTCTGATTCAACCAGATCAACAATTAATACTGGTACTGTCCGTGCGTTACCCATTACAATTATCGTTGCACCGGTTTCACTTAAGCTCCGGGTAAATGTTAGAATTCCTGAACTGAATAGACCCCTTTTTAGCATGGGAAGCACAACTCTACGGAAACTAGTCATATCACTTGCACCCAAGGTCCGTGCTGCTTCATAGTAGGAATAATCAAAATTCTCAAAATAACTTATCATTGGACGAACTGAAAACGGATAAGTAAAGGTAAGATGGGCAAGCACAATTAACCAAATACCCGGATTAACCAGTTTTAATCCATGATTTCCCCATAACAAGAAAACTGAAAATCCAAGTGCCGACGAGGGAATTACGAGTGGAATATCTACTAGCGCATCTAGAAACACACGCCATCTCCCCCAGTATGGTCTTTTTACTAATAAATATGCCATGGGTACTCCTAGTATTAAATTAAAAATCGTTACTAATAGGGCAACCTCAATACTAGTTATCAATGAGAGTTGTAATGTTTCCCATTTGTTATCTGGAGCTTCAAACACTTGGTAGATTGCCCCTCCTTTTTCATCACCAGTAACACCTCCATTCCACACTGATGCAAGGAAAATTATGACAAATAACGCAGGTATGAAAACAATTATTGTGAATGCGAGAATTACTATACCATTGCGAGTTCTAACAACGTTGATGGAGGATATAGCTCTTTCAAATTCAGGAAATATTTTTGGTTGTGGTATGCCTACTTTTCTTGCATATTGTCTCACACCCGCTAAGAGGGTGATTGCTACTGAAATTAAAATAATTGATAAAAATGCTGCTTGGGGTATTCTAAACCCATTCATGAAACTTACTATTTGGATCGGTGCAGTTTCATATACGCCTGCAAGTAATAACGATGCTCCGGTTTCACCAAGAGATCTAGTAAAGGCTAGAATGGCTCCAGCAATGATCCCCTCTTTCGCCATAGGAGCAGTAACGGTCCGAAAAACGGATACTGGACTACCACCAAGGGTTCTTCCTGCATTCACAATATTCTGATCCACCCCTTCAAGGACTCCTTTTAGGTTTCTCACGACATAGCTGAATGAGAAGGCAACATGTCCCAAAATCAACATTATTGGACCTTGTTGAAATAATCCCCCTTCACCAGGTAAGAGCATTTGAATTCCAGTACTGGATCCCCAGAATAACAAAACAGAGAAACCTAATGCACTCGTAGGCACAGCTAAAGGAATATCAACGATGGTGTCCAGAATCGTCTTTCCACGAAATTCATAATTTGCTAAAATGTGAGCGATCGGAATTCCAATGATAATATCAATAATTGTTACTATAAAGGCGATTTGGAAGGATAGGGATATTGATCTGAAAATTGCAATCCAGACTGCATCTTTCAGGATCGGATCGTTGAAAATTAATTGGTAAATCTCATCTCTTTGCACAATTACATTTCTGAGCAAATTAAATGGGGGTAACAATACAAACGAGATAAAAGCTAAAATCACAAGTGCTTCAAATAACAATCTGAATCTCGCTTTTGATAAATATCGTTCCAGTCTAAGGGTGTTGATCCGCAAAAAATCTGATATAGAACTCAGGAATAATACCTCCGGAATTTGTTTATAAATGGTGAAAACAACATCATCAGGATTATTACTCCCAGTACTACTGGCATTATGAAATCCTTAGGTTCCAATTTTGGTATAGCATCGCCTTCTGATCCTAAAGACCGGGATCTTGTAGCGGTCCATAAATCCGGTATTCTTTCTAATATTTCACCAGACATTTTTTCTACAGAATAGATTTTTAATCCATCAAGAGATTTTCTCACTCCAGCTTCTTCTGAGAATTTTTCATCCAATAGATCACTTGAAACAAGATTAACGGATGGTCGAAATCCATATTCTATCGCTTGAGTTTGAATATCCGTTTTTAAAAGGAATCCAAGGAAATCTTCAGCCAATTGTTTATCCTTCTCAGTCACCCAAGGAGCATCCAATATCGCGTACGGATGATCATTCAGTAACGTACCTTCAACTGGGTAGACCGCAACCAGTTTTTCATCTTTTAATTCATTGTTCTTCTCAACTACTAGGTTTTCGTAAATTAATGCAGCCTTTAATTTGCTAGGTCCTCCACTTGCCATCAACTTTGCTAAAAATCCAGTAGAAGAACCATATTGAATGGCCGCACTTTCTAATTCACGCATCCATTGTTGTACATCATCTTTGGCCAAGTCATCCAAATTGAGTTCTTCGGGATTTTTACCAGCAGCAACTGATGCTGCCATAATTACACCACTAAAACCAGAATTTGATTCAAACGGATCAGTATGTGCAAACGTAAAGCTGGAATCAGTAATGGCAAGTCTTCTAAGATCTTCAAACCCAGTTATATTGTTTTCTTCTTGAAAACTCTTCCAAGTAGCGATTATTGTTGGTGATATGACTAAGCTTGGACTTTGAATATCTACAATGTCTGCATCGTTATTTGTCCTCCACAAGCGATTAAGTATCGGTAACCAGAACCTTGATGCAGGAGACCATACAGTGGGTTTACTTCCAGTGTTAGCTACCTGTAAGGTTCCTTTCCCTGTTCCAATTGGCGTCATTATCACGTTAATATTCTTGCCCGAGTTATTATTCTTCCACTCCTTTTCAAATTCAGAAACAACTGATTCCAACCATCCAGCCTTTTCTGATGAATATAGAAACTCGAGTGTGGATTTATTAGTCTCAAATTCACCTGAGAGATATCTACGAGAAATATCAAGTGAGATAATTCCTCCGATCAGAATAATAAAAATTACAATAGTCGGTAGTTTGATTTTTTTCATTTTAACCTATGAAACCTTAAAATCTCCTCTGGACAAGTTCCGCGAGTAATTGTATGGCATCTTCTGTTTTATCTGCAGTACCCTCAAGATCCCGGCAGACATGATCAAGAATAATGAGTGCGGCCCCTGATTGGAATGAATCCTCAATTTCAAAGTAGCCCTCTTTCAAACTTGCATATATCTGATCGATCTTATGTTCCAGCTGGTCAATCTCTCTCGATGTTTTAAGAACAAACTCTACATTCTCCATTTTTCTAATTGCCTTTTCGATTTTTTCAAAGATTGTAGCGATTATCTTACTTGCTTCATCTATCATTTTTGAATATTTTTCAGGTAAGGGATAATTTAATAGCAAGAACATATTTGTAGCCGATCTCTTTGCACTTCCTGCTGCTGAATCAAGCATTCGTACAAATGCTACTAAATCCTCTTTCAATTTTGTATCTGGTAATTCTGATTTCGCAACTTCTTTGATCAATTCGAGTTCCAGATTATCCGCACTTTTCTCCTCGGTATGAATAATTTCTTTATTAATTCTGGCAGCTTCTTCCTTGCCTTGAGACCAAGCTTTTGCGATTTTACCCAAGGTATGACCTACTGCCTTACATCTTCCACTATGTTCTTGTAGTAATTGTCTTACCCTTCTTTGTCGACGAGATGACAAGTATGAAGATAATATCGACACAATCCTCTCACCTAAGTTAATATTTATTAGATTTGGTTTATTGATACTGGTTACTCAATAAAATATCAAACTGATAAATAACATATTAAAGAAATAAAGATTTACATTTGAAATAATTTCTCTAACTCTTGCATAAATTCATTTAATGTCGGATTTATGGACCATTTACTACGATATTTAGTTATATCATAGAAGCTATGTCTTTCGGTGATAAGAGTGGATAAAAATTATTTCTGATTATGTTTTTTTAGTGGTTAGAGTTCAATTCTTGCAAAATCAACTGTAATGAGTTTGTATGAGATATAATAAACATCTAAAAATACTGAATAAATTAATCGATAAAGTGCAATATCGAAATTATTGCAAAAGATGGATGTCAGTTGATAATTCGAGACTACTTTCCAAAAGATTATCGTCAAATTCTTGAGATAAGTAAACACATTTGGGACGGTCACGATTATTTACCAGATAGAATTAATGAGTTTTACGAAGACAATTATTCATTCCCAATGGTCGTTGAAGCAAATGGGAAAATACAAACTGTTGGCAATATGCGCCTAATTTCAAATGAAATAGTTTGGCTAGAAGCAATTCGAACCCATCCCAATTCCCGTGGGAAAGGATTCGGGACAAAATTAACTGAAGCTCAGTTAAAAAAAGCTAAAGATCTTGATATTAAGGAGGCATGGGTACTCACCTCATTGAAAAACATGGGCACGTATAAAATTCTTGAAAAATTAAAATTCGTAGAAACACATTTGATTAAACATTGGAAAACCGATAGAAAAGACTTTGATATTCAACTAGGAGATCAGAATGGTTTATATCCAGATGGAATTCTTGGAAGTCTTAAACACCTAGAAAGATATACGTCGAAAAAATCATTGGCAATATTGCCAAATATTGAGGCATGCGTATCAGTTTCTAAGCTAGCTAAAGTATTGAAAAAATTGATGGATCTGGATATCATCTTGGGTGAATATTTAGCCTATCCTCCAGTCTCTCGCACCATTGATACTTGGATTGAAAATGGAGAAATCTATTACATCGAGGATCCAGCTGCTATTATTACAATTCGGAAAAGTAGAGAAGTAGGAAATCTTGTTATACTCGGGATAACGTCAGATATCCCAGAAGTCATAGTGGCAGCACTTATATTTACCCAAAAAAAATATCCAAAATCTAAAGTTGAGATGTTTTACACGCACAATATCAAACACAAGTTGTTTGATATTCCAAATGAAGTTTTCCGTCTTATGAAAAAGAAAATCTAATTTAATTGAAGCTTAATAAGTTTTACTTTCAGAAAGGAAG
>CAZRLL010000070.1:0-16423 GCA_964600735.1 uncultured archaeon | reverse complement strand
TTGGTGCTTTGGGTAATGCAATTGATTTGAAATTTGATTGGAGATTCGTTGAGTGGGGCACAAGAAATGACGCTAGTAATATTCCATTCTTTACAAATATGTATTTCTCTATGGCTAGAAATATGTGGTTAGCCGATGACTCGGATTATATCACTTTTTCATATGCTCTTGGACATCTTGGAGTTTGAGACCAAACTTCCGTGATATCTTTTAATCTTGGATTTCATATTTTGGATTGTAATTGGCCGTTAGAAGAAGTTACTAACTAATATTTTTCAATTATAATAAGTAGAGATGAAAAATTTTTAGCATATTATTTAATTTAGGAAATAATCGTATGATTACTTATCCTTTTTCGTAGTTTTCTTCATCATATTACCCCAAACACCACCAAATCTGTCTCCTACTGACTTAGGTTTCCTACCGAATTTTGCTGCAATCTTGTCTTTTCCCATGCCAACTATAAACTTCATTGCATCTCCTTTCCAAGATATTTCCCCATCCTTTATCCCACCGATAACCAATTTCAGGTCATTGTATGGCGGAAGCCAGGGTAGCCTATTTATATTAGGACTAGAATATCTTCGAAATGTTGGCAATAAAACAAAAAGAACAAGGCTCATGACATAAATAAATAAAGAAATGGCTAGATTTAATTCATAACCAAGGAGAATAATATCAGCATCAGATGTAAATTCAAATTCCTGAAATATATTTGGTTGCCCCATAGTTGTTTGGACTTGCATTGCATGAAATCCCATCACAATTCCCAAAATTAAAAGAACCAAACCCCGATCAGTAAGTAATATCGCCAGACCTGCAAATATACCTCTTCTTTCACCTTCCAACAACTCTTCTTCCAAAGATTGATCACCTTTCTGACCAAGTTTCACTCCTTTTGCTGCTGCATTTTGGATAGTGTAAAGTGCTATAAATAAAGAGAACAACGTATCCCAGTAGGATGTTTCTCCAGTTGAATCAGAAAATGTCCTAAAAGCAAGAAGAAACACTCTGATTGTGGTGAACATGTAAAACCATGAAAGTATGGTAAAAAAAACATCATTTTTCCTTTGGAATCCGATTAGAGGATAAATTGCAATGATTGAAGATATCATAATTATTATCGCAGTATATTCTGTTGATTTCAAAATACCATCTCTGGTATAAATCATGTAACCTAATGAAAAATTAATACCTGCTAGAATTAAGCAAATCCATTTGAACATTACTTCTCCATTATCCTCTGGTTTCCCTAAAAATAAGACTGTTCCAAAAATATCACTTGCAAATAAATCTCGTATTAAAGAATAAGTTGAAAACGAGATTATGCCAATCCATAAGATGTATAACATTGCTGCAAGAGATGATGCCAAATCAGTCTTATTGCCAAATACTGTAATTGATATTCCATCCTTGTTGTAAAAAACACCGCTCATCAATCCAACGATGCCAACTATTGATACCATCTGTAGAATAATTCTTGCTCTACCAAGGAACATTCCAACTGAAATAAAAGCAATCGCAGCAGAAATTTCAATATATAATAACAGGTTTTTTCGGTTATCACTCAATCCTGATCCACTGAATTCCTCAATAAATGTGGCTAAAGTTCCTGTAATTACAATTAATAGTAAAAATACAGTATAAGGAAAAAACCTTGGACTTTTTAATGTTCTAATTCCTTTTGTTAAAATGGTTTTAATAAAATCCCATAGGGCGGATTCAAGATAGGTTGACATTTCATTCGGAAATCCAATAATGTATTAGATAACTGTTTCTTGACTGTGATGAAAGAGTTTCTTATTTATTGAGGTAATTTACTCTATTTTCTCAATTGCAAGAATATTAGAAAACCAACTAGAAATATGTATATCATAAAATTTTATTCAAACTTGCAATCAGTGTCTTGATGTTCATTTCACGTAGACCAGCCGTATCGGACTTATCAGTCAGCACTACAACATGATACTGGTCATTTACAGGTCTGACATAAATAACATGATATTGTTCCTCGATTGTTATGGATCTTAGTACCGCATCTGATATTAGAGATTCTAATGTCTCTGTTGCTAATCGTAGGAATCTCTCACTCATTCCTTGAATTATTGCCCGATCATAATGATGTGAAGCTTCTGCCATCATTAATGCTTGGGAGGAGATAATAACACAACTTCCTAGTACTCCATCAGTCTTTTCCTCGAAATCGAGTAATGTTTTATCTAATTGGTCTCCAATGCTCATTCGTTAATATCCTTCTAGCATTTAGCTTATATAATTTTATTTGACATTCTTGTATTTTAGCTGTATTAATTTGAATTTATATGATATTCTAAGGTTTTAATTTGTACATAAACGTTAAAAATCTATTAAACTTGATATGTGGAAAGGTTTTCCGATTTATAATGGGAATAGTTGTTCATCTTCTGGAGATAATATTTTTATCTTACAAGGTTGATTTCAGTATGATGGATGTGACATGTTGGGCTTGCGGTAAAGAAGTGAATTTGGGCATGGCCACATGTCCAGATTGTGGTATGCCATTAGAAGAAGGTTCGATGGATAAAGATGATTTAGATTCATTTTTAGCGGATACTAAAGAAGAAAGTATTGAATCAGTTGATCCATCAATGCCAAGCATGCCTGATATTGAAGATGATATCATGCCAAGTATGCCGGATATTGAAGACGATATCATGCCAGCTATGCCGGATATTGAAGACGATATCATGCCAAGTATGCCGGATTTTGATGACAGTTTAGAGGATATTGATCAAATCGAAACAAAAGGAGAAATTAAAGAATCGGCATTATATGAAGCAGAAACAACTACTACTCTACCAGAAATTGAGGAAACAGATATAACCGAAGAAATATCAATGAAGATGCCATTAATTCCCGATTTTGATGATGTGGGCGTTGAAGATGAAGTAGGGGAAGATTTGGAGGCTGTTGAATTTAAAGAATGGCGTTCTATTCGCGAGGTACCGATTTCTCAATTAGCCATAATACACCTTCCCCAATGGTTGTATTGGTCCTTTGTATTTCTTGTTATTTCATTTGTTAGCCTTGAAATTATCGATCCTAATATTAATTTAGATGAAGCTAAATCGTTTCAATTTGAAGTTTCACCAGAAGTTTTTATATTTTCATGGATTTCGTTTGTTCCTATGGGTTTTTTTTATGCATTTAAGTTAAGAAAACATAAAATCACTCCAAAAGCTCAATATGGGATAATTTTTATTACAGGACAGTTTATCAGCTTAATAATAATCAGTAGAATATTGTTGATTTTCATTAATGGAAAAATAGAATTTAATCCCTATGATAATATTCTATCTTTCTACATTTTATTTTCACAATATTTATTTTTGATTAGCTTCCTCACATCTGGCTTCTTATTATTCTACGTGAGTTATAATTTGTATTGGAAGGAAATATACAATTTAACACCATTATCAACTTTTGATAATACATTAATGAGTGAATAGTATGGAATTTTAAAATCTTATAAATGGAATTAAATTGTGAAAAATTGATATCATATAACAAGTGGTTTTTCTTGAATGCAAAAAAAATTCACTCATGTGGTCTGATGCATCATCCAGATATAATACTCCAATTTCTGGTATTTTTTCCGCAGAAAATAAGTTAAAACTTCAGTTGTTAGTAGAAGCAAAACTTGCAAGCACTCAAGCCAAATTAAACATTATTGATCAAGAAGATGCAAATAATATAAATCAAGCATTAAAACACGTTGATCTTTCAAGAGTAAATGAAATAGAGAAGGAAATACATCATGATGTAATGTCAGTTGTTAAAGCTATTGCAGAAAAATCAGGATCAGCTGGTGGAAAAGTACATCTAGGTGCAACCTCTTCAGATATTCAAGATACAGTACTTGCTTTACAATTGGTAAAATCTCGGAGACTATTACTAGATAAACTCGATAAATTGAGTGAGGTTATAGCCAACTTGGCAGAAAAATACAAAGACCTACCAATGATCGGAAGAACTCATGGTCAATTTGCAGTTCCCATAGTTGTTGGTTTTAAATTTGCTAATTACCTTTATGAATTACATCTGGCGAAGGAAAATTTATTTGGTACATCAATAAATTTGTCCAAATTTTCAGGAGCAGTGGGAAATTATGCAAGTAGTATGCGTATGGACATCGAATCTGAATTGCTTGAAAGTCTTGAATTAAAACCAACTAAAATATCAACGCAAGTTGTAACAAGGTTAATTCACGCTCAATATATGAATGCATTAGCACTCTGCTCTTCAATAATAGAAAGAATTGCTAAAGAAATCAGAAACCTACAAAGATCAGAAATTAATGAATGGATGGAACCGTTTATGCAGCATCAAGTAGGTTCTTCATCAATGCCCCATAAAAAAAACCCTCACAAGTCCGAAAGAATATCCGGTTTATCTAGAGTAATCCGTGGAAATGTTGCTATCGCTTTGGAGAATATATCCCTTGAGCATGAAAGAGACATCACTCATTCTTCAGTTGAGCGTATAATTATTCCTGAGTCTACAAATTTATTGTATTATATTACTGAAGAAATTATTAAGATTCTTGATAATCTTGTAATTAACGAGATAAATATAAAACGAAATCTAGAGAAAGCCTCTGATGTTTCAAAAACGGAGGAAATCCTCAAACATCTAGTTCCTGCAATTGGTAGACAAAGAGGTCACGAAATGCTTAGAAAACACGCATTATCAAAAAATTTTAAAGATTCACTTTTAACAGATAATGAGATCTTGAAACATATTTCTAAGGAGAAGTTAGCAGATATTTTAAATACAGAAAATGTGGGATTATCTAAACCAAAGATAGAACAAATATTAAAACTATATCATGAGAAATGGAGGATGTATCGAAGTTAAACTGCTTGATTGAATCAGACAGTTTCTTTATTTTTGGAAGATCCCCAGCATCTGTCTTGTTAGAGATAACAATGACTTCAGTTTTAACCGATTTCAATAATTCTTCCTATACAACCAAATATTTAAGATAATTGTGTACTGACTTTGTTATGGTTAAACATTTATATTCTTGAAATAAAATAGAGGATCAAATATTTAGTATTTTTTCTCATTTCCATTTAATAATATCAATTTTAAATAATGTCCGAATAATTAATATTATCAGACTTAATCTTGTTATATCGATTCGACTGCCCTTCATGGTTCCTTCAGAACATTTATCCCTAAATGTGATGATGCAAGGTCTCCGGGTGGTCATCCATTTTTTCACGATAGTGTCATTAAATCTTGAAACTGTTACAATTTTGTACTTCATTGAAAGTAGGAGTGAAAATAAATAAATTTAAAATTTTACAATTGGAAAAATTACAAAAATTTTGGTTTAATAAGGCGAGTTAATAAACTAGTTGCACTCAATAAATACTGAGCATTCAGAAATGAGTACAGAGGTAAAGAGAATAGATTCTCTGGCAAATGATGTAATGTTACTTGGGGCATTAGGAGAAGTAGTGACTATTCAGATCGACTTAATTGGTGTTGAACGGGTAGCTAACGCATTAAAAGAAGAATTTAATGATTCTGAACGAAATGGATTGTATATCGATGGAATGATCCTGCAAAGGATCCTTGAAAATCAAATATTAGATTACCAATCCATATTTCATAAAGTTTGTGAAATCACTGGTGAATATGATTCTATCGATAGTGTGACTGGATTAATTAGGATAATGTACAAGGACGACCCAATTGAGATAACTATTCAACTTACAGGGGATCGAAGAGCACCTCAATTAATGCAAACAACAGATCAATCCCTATATTTCAATTTAATCGCCTTAATCCAGCATAGATGGCATATCGCAACTAGATTTTCACAATAAAAAAGACTCTAAAAGAATTAATTCTGAATTATAAAAAGAGCATTCGAAGAATAATAGGATCAAAAAATTTTTCTATAATTTCCCGTAACATTATGACATTAAATGATTCCAGTAATCATTGCATCAGGTGCTACTAACATAAAAAATGTCTTAAGAGGGTTTTGTAAAACATCTGAAACGCTCACACTATTAGCTGTGTGTAGTAATACTAAAAGTTTAATCAAAAATATATTAGATCATAGTCCCAAAGTAATCTTGATATCTGAAAAATTAAACGATTCCACTGGTTATGCAGCGATACTTCAAATTATGAAAATAAAACCTACTTCTGTTTTAATTGTCACTTTTAGAGGAATGGAATCAATCAAAGTTGATTATCCAAGAGTATTGGATTATAGTATTGTTGGATCAATTCAAATACAAGTTAAAGAAGATAAAATACTACATTCAAGTAGGTTTATAACCAATATCAGTATACTTTCAAAATTAAAAGTTGAAAAATTTAGAACCCAGATAATGAAATTGAATGATTTTAAACCAAAAGAATATGTTGTATCTAATAAAAATAAAGCTGAATCAAAAAGAATTAAAAAATTAATTAATAATACATCACTGTATAAAGTTCCAAAAATCGACTATTCAGTGAAATCATCCATCAATGTCCCTGAATACAAAGAGATTGTAGTAATAGGGGCAAGCACCGGAGGTCCAAGACTATTAGTATATGTAATATCACAGTTCCCAAAAGATTTTCCGCCAGTTCTAGTAGTCCAACATATGCCACCGGGTTCAGTTGGTGTATTTGCTGATCGAATGAATAAAAACGCTAGAATTGAAGTAAAATTAGCAGAAGAGGGTGATGTAATCCAACCCGGAAAGGTGTATATTGCTCCAGGAGGATATCATATGGAATTAGTACAAGAAAAGTCGGGTCAAAAATCAATTACTATCACTGATGGAGCATTAGTTAATTTTGTGAAACCAGCAGTTGATGTGACACTATATTCAGTAGCGAGAATTTATAAAAAAAATATCTTGGCCTTTATACTAACCGGAATGGGAAGGGATGGGACTCAAGGCTGTAGGGTTGTTAAAAAAATGGGAGGAAAAGTTTTTACATTGAAAAAAGAGGATTCAGTAATTTATGGTATGAATAAATCCGTAGATGAAGCAGGGTTGTCCAATAAGATTGTTGGAATGGATGATATTGTCAGAGAGATAGCCTATTCGATCAATTACAAAATTGAATAATTCTAAACCAAAATTTTCAGATTTTATTTATCAGATTAATCAATTCATTTCGACGAAATGGTTTTTTCAAATATCCTATAATGTTTTTATCATCTTTATATTTATCCATGTCCAATTCTAGATAACCAGAGTAGAATAACACATTTACATTGCTATTAATAACTTTCATTCGCTCGTATACCCCCCAACCATCGATTATGGGCATGTTGATATCAAGTAAGACTAGATCAATTGATTTATAATTTATTTCATATTCGGTAATCGCGGATATTCCGTCCATAAAAATCATAACTTCATGGCCAAGTTGAGTTAAAACTTTTGACACAACATTTAATAGGATTTCTTCATCATCAACCAACATTATAACTTTTTTATCTGCTTTTTCCTTTACCTTTACTTTCGGCGTATCTTTAATTTTAGCGAAACTTAGAGGAAGATAAATTGTAAAAGTAGTCCCAAAATTTTCTTCACTTTCAACTTGTACTGCTCCACTATGACTAATTACGTACCCATAGACACTAGCTAGACCCAGACCAACTCCTTTACCAGATTTTGTTGTGAAAAATGGTTCAAAGATTTTTGATTTTGTCATTTCGTTCATACCCGAACCATTATCCGTAATTTTGATTTCAACATATTTTCCGGGTAAAATTTTTGGTATTTGTGATTGACAAAACTCCTCATCCAAATCAACCCTCAAGGTTGAAAATTCTAAATTTCCGCCGCTGGGCATAGCATCTCTTGCATTTAATGCCAAATTAAGAATAATATTGTGAAGCTGACTAATATCTCCCATTACAACTAATTTTCTGGATTTGTACTTTTTGACTATAGAAATTCTTTTATCAATGGTTCTCCTTAGAATCTCAATTACTTCACTTATACTACTATTAACATTAACTGGTCTTAAATCTTGCTTAGATTTCCTTGCGAAGGCCAATAATTTTTGGTTGAGGTCTGCAGCTCTTTCAGATGCAACTAGAATTTGGTTTACAAGTTCTATTTTTTCGCTATCTTTCAAACTAATTGCTAATAAGTCTGCATTGCCAATTATACCTGCTAATAAATTATTAAAATCATGGGCTATACCTCCTGCGAGTTGACCGATTGCATCAAGCTTTTGTGAGTGACTTAATTGTTCTTGCAGTTTTTCTTTTTCTATTTCCATTCGTCGCTTATCTGTGATATCTTCAACTAAGATAAGATAGTAGTCTTGATCATCATTCATCAACTGGCTCATCTTCTTAAATGTAGACTTGGTCCAAATAAAATCACCATCTTTTTTTTCAAATAAAAATTCTTGGGGTTTATTCTCTTCAAGAATACTCTTAATTGATGCATGATCAAAATTATCATTCTCGTGTATATATGCAAAAAAATTTTTTGATTGTAATTCTTTCTCTGAAAATCCGATATACCCTCTAAAAGTACTATTAGTTTGCACAATGCGACCAAAATCATCCACTAGTGCAAATCCGATAGAAGCTTTATCAAATATTGTTCTAAATCGTTCTTCACTAGCTTGTAATGCTATTTCATTTTCAATTCTTTCAGTTTGATCCTCCTGTATACCGATATAATGTGTAATATCACCTTGATCATTCTTCAACGAAGAAATTGACGCATAAGCCCAATAAATTTCATTATTTTTCTTTTTATTTTTAAAATATCCACTCCAAGTGGATCCTTTGCTTAACGTTTTCCATATCTCTTTATATTCTTCTTTTGAAGTAGATCCTGATTTAAGTATTCTTGGATTTTCTCCAATAACTTCCTCTTTTGAATACCCAGTAATTTCACAAAATTTTGGATTTACATACGTAATATCTCCCAATTTATCAGTAATTATCACAGTACTGGGGGATTCTTCAACTGTACTGGATAATATTTTCAATTGCTCTTGTGTAATTTTTTCTTGAGTAATATCTCTGATCATTCCCTGATATCCAATATGATTACTGTTATGATCATATTGAATTGAGCTAGTGATCAAGCAATCCATTATGGTTCCGTCTCTTTTCTTTAGTTGTACCTCATAGTCGACAATGTGATGATTTTTTTCAAGTTCTGCAGTCAGATTTTTCAGATCTATTGAATTTACGTAGAAATCAATTGACTTTTTATCAATAACTTCATCTTGAGAGTAACCCAATAATTTACGTAAAGTGTTGTTAACGCTTATTAAGTCTCCATCTATTGAAGTAATAAATATGGCTTCATTGGATTGTTCGAAAAATAATTTATATCGTGACTCTGACAAAATTAATTCTTCTTCTGTTAATTTTAGCTTGGATATATCTTGAAAAATTACCAAACCACCGATACTCTCACCCTCATTATTTTTCATGGGGGTATAAAACGCATTGAAATAGCCAGGTTCATCAAAAAAGAAACTTTCCTCATTTACAAGGATACTTTTACCCGTTAATGCTAATTCATATTTGTCTAATATACCAATATTTTTTATTTTTGGAAATAGATCATAGGCTACTCTACCTATAACATCTTTTTTCGAATAACCACTGATTCTTTCCATCCCAATATTCCATTCTTGGTATCTGAATTCATTATCAAATGTGTATATCCCAATAACCTCATTATCGATTAAATCATTCAGAAACGATTTTTGTCTATAAATTTCACGTTCGGCTAATTTTCTATCAGTAATATCGATACCATAACATATTAATCCGCTTAATATTCCATTCGTATCAAAAAAGGGGGAGATTTTCCTGGAATAGAATTTTTTCGATCCATTAGAAAGAATTATTTCCTCCTCGAATTCAGTCATTATTTCATCTTCTAAAGCAAGTTCCATCCAGCGTTTTCTTTTTTCATGATCAATAATTAACTTATCAGAAACTTTTTTCGCATATTCAAGGACGTTTTTACCGATTATCCATTTTCGTAATTTTTGATCATTTACAGTAACTGGATTAACATAAATATATTTTAAATTTAAATTAAAAGCTGAAACCTCAATGTCAACACTATTAAATAGTCTAAAATCTAAATTTAAGCTACTTATTGATGTCATTCCAATGTTTTTCGGGTTCATCATCTATCCCTCGCAATCCAATTAAAACGATTAGACAAAATTAGACTATTGGCTATTATCTATTGATATTATTGATCGATAGTATATATTCGTTGTGGTTTTTGGGGTTTTTTTTTTTTCTGGAATCAATATTTAATTAATGAATTGGTCTTTACAACTAGCATTTGGGATTGAATTTCTGACAAGATATTAAGAAAATTCTCATTATTAGTCATTTAAAATTCGATATAATTAATAATATTTTGCATTTCACAAATTTGTTGCTACCACTGAAGAAATATTACAATCTTCTGAAAACATATTTGAAGCCATATCCGGGAAAGTTATCAATATTGGGAATTTTATTATTAATTAATGTGACACTTCAAGTTATTAATCCACAAATTATTAGATATTACATAGATGAAGTAACCAGTTCAACAAAAATTGAAAATTTGACATATGCAGCCTTATTGTTCATTGGAATTGCTATTATTCAGCAGATAATCAATGTCTTCGTTGTATACTTAAGTCAAGATCTAGCATGGAGTTCTACGAATCTTCTCAGATCCGATTTGTTTGAACATTGCTTGGATTTAGATATGACTTTCCATAACAAATACAAACCTGGAGAGATGATAGAAAGAATTGATGGGGATATGACTAATTTAGCAAATTTTTTTTCTGTATTCATTTTGATGCTGCTATCCAATTTGTTACTAATACTCGGTATACTTTTTGCATTATATCTAGAAGGACTGGTTATTGGCATAGCATTTACAATATTTACTCTCGTGGCTCTTATATCCATGTATTTTGTCCGAAATATCGCAGTTCCATATTGGAAAGAGGTCAGAGAAGCTGCTACTAATATTTTTGGTTTTGTTGAGGAGAGACTTGGGGGTACAGAAGATATTCGTGCTAATGGAGGTATTCCCAGTGTAATGCAAAAATTTCATAAATTGTCAAAATTTGAATATGATAAGACTCAAAGGGCAATACGGGTATCATGGATTGTAGGTGCAACAATAAGTATGATAGTTGCCATTGGACTTACTTTAGTATTTGTCACAACAATTCCTCTGTATAATCAGAATAGAATGAGTCTTGCATCGATATTTTTGATAACTTATTATGTAACTTTATTGTTTGGACCAATATTTCAACTTTTACGACAGCTTCAAGATTTACAACAAGCTGATGCTAGTATTATTAGAATTGAGGAAATATTTGATACAGAGAAAAAAATTATTGACATCGGCGAAGAATCCATTCCAGACGATATATTCGACGTGCAATTTAATGAATTAAGCTTCTCTTATATCGAAAATGAAAAGGTTTTGAGTAATCTTAGTTTTCACTTATCCCAAGGTAAGTCTTTGGGACTAATAGGTAAGACTGGATCAGGTAAAACCACACTTTCAAGGATGATTTTTAGATTATATGATCCTGTTGAAGGATCGGTGAAAATTAACGGTATTGACATACGAGATTTAAAATTGGCTGATTTACGCTCATCTATTGCTATTGTTACCCAAACTGTTGAATTATTTAACGCGTCTTTGAGAGAAAATATTACATTTTTTGACCCAACCATCCCCGATGAGTTAATTTGCAATGTAATTAATGAAGTTGGATTACAAAAATGGTATGATCAGTTGCCTGAAGGTCTAGATACTGTTATTCAATCTGAAGGTGTAGGTCTATCTGCAGGCGAGGCTCAATTACTCGCATTTACGCGAGTATTTTTGAAGAATCCAAAATTAGTTATATTGGATGAAGCATCGTCTAGATTAGATCCAGCTACTGAAAAACTAATTGAACAGGCAATAAATAAACTAATTGAAAATCGAACGGCAATAATAATTGCTCATCGATTATCCACACTTGACAGGGTTGATGAAGTATTAATACTGGAGAAAGGAGAGAAGATTGAATTTGGGAACAGATTAGAACGCTTGAGAGACCCAGAATCCCATTTTTCCTATCTTATTCAAACTGGAATTGAAGAGTTACTCTCATGAGTGTACGGAAAAACTCGTTGCGGTTGGTTCGATTAGATATCAAAGACTTTATTCTGACTTTTAGTGGATCATTACTCTTCTTCTTATCTCCATTATTAATTTCATTAGTCACACGTGAAATCTTCAACAAATTACAACAAACATCATCTTTACAAGTAGACATTTGGATACTTGTGGCATTAATTCCTGTATTGTATGTTTTTCAAGAATTGATGAATGCTATTTACACAGTAGCCGTTTGGGCTTTTCAGGTTTCATCTCGTATATTACTAAGAAAAAATATGTTAGACGGTATTTATAGTCAACCAGGAGCTAGAGCATTATCAGAATCACCTGGAAAATCAGTATCAAGATTTCGAGGTGATGTCCAACAATTCACATGGTTTACGGCATTAATACCTGATATTAGTGCTTTCGGTATTTTTTTCATTATTGCATTTTTATTGATGTTCTCGATTAATGCAAAAATCACTTTATTCATTTTTTTCCCTTTTTTGGCCGTAATAATTCTGATAAATTATTCGAAACGCAGATTACAAAAATATCGAAAGGAACGAAGAAAAGCAGCAGGCATTATGACTGGTTACATAGGGGAAACATTTGGGGGAATTCAAGCTATTAAAGTAACCAATTCTGAAGTACATGTTCAGGATCATTTCAATAAAATAAGTGAAGATAGAAGACGAGTTGCAGTAAGAGATGAGTCATTTAGTGCAGCATTACGAAGCATCGGTAGACTAGTTGTTGCAGTCAGTACAGGTATAATGTTGTTATTGGTGGGATCATTGATGCAAGAAGAAAAGTTCACTGTAGGTGATTTTATCCTATTTACATTTCTATTAAATTGGCTTACTGGGTTTGTAGATTATCTTGGCAACTATATCGCTTGGTATCAACAAGCTAAAGTCTCAAACGAGAGGATGACTGAAGTGATGAAAGGAGAAAGTAAAACAATAAGAGATCATGAACTTGTCAAATCTACAAACATTTATGTGAAAGAAGAGTTTCCAGCAATTCTTCCATTACATTTAACTGATCAGGATAAATTCGAATCTTTAAGAATCGAGAATCTATCATATACGTTTCCTGGTAAAGAAATTGGTCTAAATGATATTAAATTCACAATAAAAAGGGGGACATTGAACGTTATTACGGGTAGAATTGGATCTGGTAAAAGTATTTTACTAAAAACCATTCTCGGATTATTACCAAAAGACAGCGGTAAAATTCTGTGGAATAACAAAGAAGTTAACGATCCTGCAGAATTTTTCGTTCCTCCTCGAACTGCTTATACTAGTCAAATTCCACAATTGTTCAGTGAATCAATAAAAGATAACATTGTTATGGGATTACCAGAATCATCAATCGATATAGCAAAAGCTCTACATCTGGCAGTAGTAGAAGAAGATATCGATAACTTTGATGAAGGGTTAGAGACTATCGTTGGGCCAAAAGGCGTCAAACTTTCGGGAGGTCAGAAACATAGAATCGCTGCAGCGAGAATGTTCTTCAGATCGCCCCAATTGAATATTTTTGATGATCTAAGTAGTGCTTTAGATATTGAAACTGAACACAAACTATGGGAGCGAGTATTTGAGGATTCTCATGCTACTTTTATCGTAACCTCACACAGAAAATCAGTTTTGAAGAGAGCAGATAATATTATTGTGTTGAAGGACGGAATTATCGAAGCTCAAGGCACATTAGATGAATTACTAATAACTTCTCCTGAAATGCAAAAATTATGGATGGAGGATGCATATATTCCAACAAAAGCAGAATCAGAGACAAAATAAACGAAAATTGTATCAAAAAACAGCCACCTGAAATCTCGGAGTATATTTATTCGTATTCCGACATATCTTCGTATAATGTTCAATCCTAGGATGCAGATGTGCGCAACCTAGGCTATCAATTAACAGATGATAAGAAAAAATTACTTACATTTGACGTTATTAATCATGATCGAGTATATTCTTTTTGCAATTGATGAAGTTTCATTCTTTCTTCGTTCTAATTTGATTCCTCTAATACTATCAATCTGTTTTTGCACCAGCTGCCCCGTATTACTTTTTATCAGTTCCCCATACTTTTGTCTAATAATCTCTGTTGAAAGCACTATATCCTCAACGTAACCAGATCTTATCCAATGAAGAAAATAAGTCCCACCGGCAAATATCTCAGATGTAAGACTATAACCAGTCTTACCAATTACAATGTCTGCTGCTGCTATGAAATTTTGCGTATTTGCTTCATTATCTGCATATGTGAGAATTTCAAGGTCCTCACAATATTTTCCTAGCCTTTCAGCAAGAACAGGAGTATAATCTAAAGAAATGATATTTTGGCACAATTGTTTTATTTTCTGAGATGGATGTGAAATTAGAATTAATGGATTCTTTGATAATGATTTGATTTTTCTGACTTCCTCCCAATTAATGCTCCTAGATAACAAACCTATTTTGACTGCATTTTCGAAACCCATACAATCAGTGGAAAACGGGAGTTGAAAATGATAATCAGCCATTCTTTCTAGTGATGCGTAATTTAGTGCTAACTGATTGTTCCCAATTGATTTTATAATATCTGACCAAGTAAAATTGGATATATTTACTATCGGTATGCTTAATTTTTTTGCTATTGGATTATGAATACATTCTATATCATTTATTATCAAATCGCATCCATAAAGGATTCGAGTCCAATCAACATCTTCTCGAATTTGAGTATTGATATCAAAACCTTTTTGGAAAGAATCCAAAGTGGATTTAAAATCAATTAAGTCTATTGATGACATAATAAGTGATCGAGTATTAGGAATTTCGATAAATTCGACCTCGGCAAATGAAAAAAAATCTATCCCTAGTCGAGTTTTCTGTTTATATGTGCAAACAAATTTCACTAGACTGTTGTGATCCAATAGTAATAACTCTTTGGCTAAAGCTATTTGACGGGACATATGTCCTAGTCCAGATGGTGAAACAACAAAACAGATCGTCTGAATTTTGTCAACCAACATAAATATATTATATAAGAATCATTAAATCGAATTTCTATAGTTAGTAGCATATTGATCCATTTTTTTTTATAATTGATGCAAATTCGATGATAAATTAATGCAAATAGTTTATTGTAATATATAAATGAAAACCAACTGAAAGAATATGATAATTTGACTTATTAGAAAAAAGGAGTGCATCATTTATTTAAGTATATGCAAATACGTTTTAAATATAGTAAATGGGAATTTCAATCACAGACATGGATATTAAAACCACCCAAGTTGGAAATTATGCTAAAAAAAGTGCTGTAATTTCAAATAAATCTGAAACAGTTGGTTTTGCCATTGATACGATGTTAAAATATAATATTCGTTCTTTTCCAATACTTACCGACGATGGAAAATTACTAGGGATAATTACGGCGACTGATATCCTGAAATGTATGTATGATACTGGAAATTTGACATTCTTGAAAATCGAAATTGGAGAAATAATGACAAAGAATTTAATAATTTCAAAATCAGATGATTCATTACGAAATGCTATTCTTTTAATGTACAATTCCGGTATAAGTGGTGTACCAGTTGTTTCTGATGGAAATTTGGATGGATTATTTACTGAAAAAGATATTTTGCTCCTTGAAGAATTATGGCAAAAACTCCCAGATAATTCAATAATTGGCAGTTACGGGATAGGCAGATTGGTCAGTGAAGACGACATTGTTACAGAAAATCATACAATATGGCAGGTAGCGGACAAGATAATACAAACTGGACAGAAGCAGGTGCTCTTCAAATCTCTAGAAAGTGGACAATTCAAGGGAGTAATAACAATTCTTTCAATATTAGGAGCGGTGGTTAAATTATTAATTTCAGAAGAACATCCCATCGACCTTCAAACTACTGGTATTGAAAATGTTATCATCGAATCTATTGAAAAATTAAATACACCAATAAAAATAAGTGAAGTGAGACATTTTTTGAATTCCAATAGTTTAGAAGCAGTACCAATTTTTGATATTGAAGAATCAGCGTTATTCATAACAGAGAAAGACCTGATCGGATATGTAGCCAATCATATTTAAAATTCTATTACCAACAAGATTACTTTACTTAATTTACCAATAATTGATCTGAAAAAAAAAGTTTTAATTCTCTGTTTTTATTAAAATTTAGCTTGAAAATTAAGAATTTTAAACTTGAACGTTATTTTGCAGAATACGAGTTCAATACC
>CAZRLL010000069.1:11194-16512 GCA_964600735.1 uncultured archaeon | reverse complement strand
AAATATGTAGAAGTGTAAATACGATTGATTATGAAATCGAGGATGGCAATGTAACCGAAATAGCGCTATATTTCCAGTCAATGGATGAATTGCCCCCACAAATTTATAAAATGAAACATCTGAGAAAATTAACAATTAATTATGGATATATAAAAAAAATAGGAGAGGGAATAGGAAATCTAACAAACTTAAAATATTTATCATTACCAATCAGCAAATTAGAGTATTTACCAGATGCTATGGGTTCCTTGCCAGAATTAAGAAGTCTCAAGTTGACAACATTTTTTGATTATGGTCAATATAATAAATTATCCAAAAATAAATTATTCAAAATTATTAGTAGTCTTCCAAACCTTAGAGCATTAGAAATACCTAATATTGGAAATAAAATTCCTGAAGAGATTTATGGATTAGCAAGATTAGAAATATTACGACTTCCAGAAAGTGGATTAGAAGAGATACATGAAGATATTGTTAATATGACCAATCTAAAATCATTTGTGACATGGGGGTGTGAGTTAACACATTTACCAAGCAATCTAATTACATTGAAAAACCTTGTACAATTTCAAATCTCATCAAATCATCCATGGGGTCAATTTGACGGATGGGATATAATCGGCAAGTTAAGAAATTTACGTTACCTAGATGTTTCGAATTGCAGGCTCCAGAACATACCACGTCAAATATTGAAATTAAAAAAATTGATATTCTTAGATATCAGTTGCAATCCGTATCCAATTGATCAAGAAGAACATGATAATATGTTGCGTGACATAGAAATATATTTTCCTAAAATGGAGTGTTTCATATATTATGAAGAGTTATATGAAGAAGACGAGATATTCATTAAGAAATTCGAGGAAAATTTGATTTTTAATCAAGGTCGATCATACTAAAAAGACAATTCCGACTAATTATGTCTGCAACCAAATCAAAAAGATGTACAACTAATGCTATTGTTAATACAAAGAGATGTACAACTTTTCTAGTTGTAATGAATGGGTGGGTAGTTACAACGAGTGGGCATACGCATCTCGATTAGCTGAACTTGTCCATTATATGTGGAAATTTGAAAATTAAACTACAAATCAAATATCATTTTAAGCATAATGGCTCAAAATTGGTTAGTCACATCAACGTACAACCAGATCCCAACCGAAATTAAAACAATTCCCAGTACTTTGAATATTTTATTGGAAGCATCATGGATATTTGCAACCAAATCCGCCCGTATTGTTGGGATGTAAAGACTCATGATTATAAAAGGCAAACCCGCACCCAGACTAAAAAATAAAGTAATAAAAAATTGATTAATCAGGCTTTCACCGATAAGCATAGTCCACGTAGTCAAGAAAAATCCACCCGCACAGGGTGCCGCAATAATTGTGTAGGCAAGTCCAATTAGAAAATTGAAGTAGTACAAGTTTCGATTATCATCCTCACGATAGAGCATAGATTCAAACCTACTAGGTAATTTTATCTTATACATTATACTTGGCGTCCGAATTAAGAGTGTCCCGGCAATTACTAGTAGAACTGCTTGAATTGTTGCCAGTGAGGAATAGTTTTTGATCAACTGGCTACCAACAAGATCAAAAATTTGACCGAGTGAGAAAAAAACGATTAAAATTCCAGTTATTAGAGCCAGTGATGAAATTAATGAGGTTTTTTTAGATTTTTCAGATTTCATTGTGACTGCAACATAACTAGGCAGCAATGGGAATAAGCAGGGGGAGAAAGACGCTCCTAATCCTAGAAAAAAGTTGATGATCAAGTCACTTTGTGAGACCACTAATTATCTGAATTTATGTTTCAATATCTTTCTTATGATAAGGAAAGATAAAAAATTGAAGAATTTTAAAATAAATATTTTTGTCTATTTACTACTAAACAGAAAAGAAATTTATCAATGTAAAATAAAATTATAAGATATGGGAAATCAACTAAGATTAGATATTCTATCGGTTATTTTAAGTTCTATTCTTCTATACTTGATGTACATTTCAACGTTTATTGATTTTTATGCTCAACTATTTCTATATACAGGATTGTCTATTGTCATGATAACTAGTGTTGTAAATATCGTACTTCGTTTATTAAAAAGGGAATATTCTACCTTTACAAGAAGAATTAACATACTTGCAATGTTTAGTTTAATATTAAGCATTCTTGGTCTGATATTTGGTAAAATTTTCCCAGAAGATTTCCCTGGTAACATTTTACCCTTTTTTTCTTATCATATTATATTTGCATTTTTACTTTTTATACTAATTGTAATATTAATGTCCAAGGTGGAAAGTGCTGTAGTTGTGTTACTTGCAATTCCGGTTCTAATTGTAGCAATTGGTTCACACATCATAGTTGAAATTATAGATTTGATTTTTCCTCCCAAATTACAAGAACTTGTCCCGTATATTGACGCATTAAAAACTCTAATTTGGAATATTTCTGTAACAATGGCAGATCCTCAAAGATTAGAAACTGAACTAGCACTGCAGAATTTAGGCAATATGTCTGAACACGTGGATGATATTGGAGAAGGTTACGCACTGAGGAAAGGTGTCGGTCAGGGAATCGATTTGGGGCTTACGGCAATTGTAATTGCCTTGGGGATGTTTACATTACTTGCAGATATTGGTATCCCTCCAGGGTTAGTAATCCTCTTTTTTGGTTCGTTGAGTCTGGCATTTGCGACGTTCTCGGGATTTTTTGGTCCATTTTATGGAATAGCTGGCTCGGCGAAGGAGTTTTCACTGCGACATGGTAATTACCGGGGAGCTTCGTTTTACAAGACCATAGAACAGATATTTGCAATCCCATTTATGGCAGCTTCTGCCGGTTTCATGCTACTGGATCTTCCTCCAGTGGACGCAGAGACCTTAGACGATTTCAAAACAGAAATGCAAGATCAAATAACGGAAATTAGTGACAATATTAATTCACTGCTAGGAAAAAATGCAAGTGCAATACCAAGGGCTACCAGAAAGAAAATCGCACAAATTATGGGTTCGACGGAACAGAACTTGGGTAAACTTGATTTTAGAAACATACGAGAAGATACTGCTCGGGAGTTTGCATTGACTTATTATCAGCATGAGTTTACATGGAAACCCTGGAAAAGAAAGAATGCGGTACAAGAATTTGCCAAAAAAAACCATTTTGATGTGGAAACTGGTGAAGATACATTAAAATTGATCGGGTATAAAATTGTAGCCGGTCAAATGGACGATGACATGGTGAGCAATGTTATGATAAGTGCAGCAATGAAGGGAGTGATAATGATGGAGCAGAAATATCAGGAATTATTTGAGGACGCAGAGTTAGGTCAAACGTGCACTGGATTGGCATTTGGAGCTAGGCAGTTCTTAAATGATCATTATATTGTTAGGAGCAAACAAAGGAGGATTTATGACATACTAAAGAATTTAGCAATTGGAATATTTGCTGTTCCAATTATTTTAGCAATTAGTTTCCATAAGTATACAAATAGATTCTTTGATACAATGGGAGAAAATATTGTGAATCAAAATATTTTTGGATTATCAAAATTAAGATTTAATGAAATTCATACACATTTGGTAAATATTCCTAAAAAGATGCGAGAAAAAAGACAAAGGCCTCCTAAGACCAAAGAAGAAAAACAACAGAGAAATTGGGAAGTACAGAGAAAAATAAGAAAAGTCCTTTCAATGATTTGGGAAGTAATTATTTTCCCAGTTGTAATTATTCTGGGAGTAAGTAAGTGGTTATACAAAAGATTTTCAGGAAAGGAACGGAGTGCCCGAGAAATGTTTGAGGAGGCAGTGGCACATGCTGCTCTTGTATCGATGTATGATGAGCTATATCGTAAACTTGTGATGCAGGATCATGTTTCTACAGGATACTAATTTTACTAGTTATATTTCCATAATTCTCGTTTGCGTTCATCCGCATCCTCTTCAGAACCAAGTTCTTGACCATCTAATTCTTTAACTTTATCTGGTAATGTAATGAATAATTCCTCAAAATTCATTTTTTCCCATTCATCGATTAAAATTCGAATATCCTCATCGTGGAATTCCTTTACAGAAGTATACATCACGTAGAGCGCTTTAATGAGTGGAAGAGTCACTAAATCTAGTTGATGACTGTTAAATTGTCTCCCCTGTAATTTTAAATTGCGAATTATGATCGGTAATAATCTAATGCTATCATGATTTAACGGATCGAGAATATAGTCATTAATCCACACAGGGAGATCAGCTAATAATTGGAAGATTCTTGTTTTTACATCTGAGACATCTTGAAATCTATTGGTAATGACCTCGAGTTTTGGATCATAATCCACTGGTGGATATGACCTAAACTCAATATTATCTATTTTATCGTCATCAGTTTGAAGCTCAATGCGACCGTCTTCAAGTCTCACAAGTTTATGATTGGTTCCCTCTTCCCAAAGATCAACTTCAGCTTTGTATGCACGAGCCTTAAATTCACAAGAATCTACAATTTCCAATTGACACGTCATATTTGGTAGGTTGTCAATTATATTGGATGTAATTAACTCCAGGCTTTCTCCTTTTAACCAACTTAATCCTGCATCTACACCATGTATTTCAATCCCATCTATTTCGTTTGATCCCTCGTATTCCAAATCGACAACAGTCTTTAATTCATCAGTAGATGAAACTTTAACCGATTTTAAGGTGGGAACATACAGTTTAGGTGGATCAGGCTGAAATTCAATCACATCAAGTATTGCATGAGAAGTATGCAATTCAATAGATCCGCTGGGTAAACGAATAATTTGGTGATTTTTTCCCTCTTCCCAATGGTCTTCATCTTCAAAATATCCTCGTGCGCGAAACTCACAGGAGGTTTTAACTTGAATATTAGTTGCGTAAATTATATTCTCATCGATTTTTTCTTTATCTTCGAATTCGATACTCTCTCCTTTTAACCAGCTTAATCCGGCATCTACTCCATGTAATTCGATTCCAGTTAATTTTTGTGAACCTTTGTATTTTATCTCAACAATACTTTCATCTTCATCTATTGCTTTTACTATCACTGCAAAGAGAATGGGTTTCACTATAATCGATATATTTATGATCTAAATTAAATTTCTTGTTTACAAGTTCGATCGATAGATCGAAAATTGAACCTAAATAAATCCAAAGAAGTAATCTGACCAAGAAATTTTCTTTGAATATTCTTTCTCCATGTATTTTTTATGTGAAAAAAAGGCAAATGATAGATGTACAACAGGACCGAGCCAGGCAGCAAAAAAAATCGGAATGGCAAGATTTAAAGGACCTAGGGTTACTTTATCATTA
>CAZRLL010000069.1:0-11094 GCA_964600735.1 uncultured archaeon | reverse complement strand
AAGATTTAAAGGACCTAGGGTTACTTTATCATTATTTACCTGGAACGATTTTAAAAATGCTGGATAGATTACAAATGATAAAGGCCAAATCAATCCCCATATACCATAAAATGCTGGATATCTAGAAAATGGAATATTATGTACAATTAAAATCAATGTGGGACTAACTATCGCCCAGACATAATAAACAGGGAGAAAATATTTACGCAGATTTTTCTTGCTATCAATTATTTTTTCTTTGTCATCTACCATATATATTCTAATTCTTCATATTTTTAATTGGCATTTTAATTTGTGGTTTTGATAATCGATGAAGATAATTATGATCAGAATTTCTAATTTAATCAAAAGGTAATAATAATCTGCTAATCCAAGAAAATCATAATCATTCATGTCTTTTGATTATAACCTTGGAGCAAAGCAAATCACCTCGGATCAGATTAATTTATTAAGGCAATATTACATCAACTGGGAAGGAGACAAAACAATCGATCTAAAATTTCGTTTTATCAAGGTCTTCGGCATTGATAGATCACAAAATACGACGCGGTGGATCCTTCTTCATTGGTTCGTGAATAGACGAAGGATAAGTAATGAAAATTTACCCAAATTAATATTAAAATTATTTGACATGAATTTCATCCCTATTCGATTATTTCAAAGCGTAGGTGAGTGGTTAGCTCCAAATAGACATTATAATTTGCACATGATTAGATCAGGGATTCTACCTCTCGAAAATGATGATTCTTTGCTGTCATCAATAGAATGTGCTAGGCAATTGCTTGATTTTCTTCCTGGCCTATGTTATTATGTTTACTCTGGAAACAAGTCAATTCACGTTTGGTGGCTAAAATTTAATTTTGAAGATTATTTCCCCGAAGAGTGGAGAAAATCGATTTGGAGTCAACAAAATCGTGAAAAGCTAGATCGATTTGCAAGAAAAAAAGCATTTGATTCAATTCAAGATAAACTGTCATTTGAACTTGATAAAAGAAATGCTATTGATACTAGAAGAGTAGTCCCCATAATTGGGACTGTAAACGCTTTCACCGGGAGAAAAGTGGAACTGCTGAATCGTGAACAATTGATGAAAATGGATACGGATAGCCTGAAAGATAAAACATTACTCAATCATTGGCATTAGCCTGTTCTTTCCCTTTATTTCGCCTCCTTGCCATCTTCTCCGCTTCGATTTCCTGTTTTAAGTGGACTCCACTAATTTTTTGAATATGGTGAAGATTTGTAATCAATTGAATGTATTGGGAGTTAATTTTTTTGGCTGGAGAGGCGGCGAATGGTGTCCCCACAAGTGGCATAAATGTATGACCATGAATTCGAGCCCCCATATCTGTTAATTGCTTGATATGAGATATGGTGAGTTGAATATCTTCCTCTTCTTCACCGGGTAATCCAAAAATTATATCAACATCAACTTCAAATCCCAAATCAGTAAGCAATTTTACAGCTCTTTCCGTTTCGTTGTAGTTATGACCCCGATCTACGAATTCAAGGACTTTATTCGACCCTGATTGTCCACCAATTATAATTCTACTCGAGTTAGTATATTTTTTTAATATCTTAGCACTAGCTTCTGAAATCGTTTCTGGTCTAATTTCACTTGGGAAAGAACCGAAATATATTTTACCCATGTGTCCTATCAATTTTCTAATCTTGAATAGTAATTCTTCAATTTTATCAAGATTTACATCTTTTCCGTTCTTGGATCCAAATGAAAGTGCATTGGGGCTAATGAATCTAATATCTGGTCTCCTTTGATGAAATTTTTCCAGAGTAATCTTGATATATTTTAATATCTGATCTATGGATCGATGCCTCACAGGTACACCCTTGCTACGTACTTGACAGAATCTGCATTTCCATGCACATCCCCGAGTTATCTCAATTGGTCGAAATAAATTGTGTTTAACAGAAAATGGTGGAAAATCATCTAGATTTACAGGTAAAGGTTTAGTTGTTTTGATTATTTTATTACCCTTAACTAAATATGAAATACCCGGAATTTTTTTTCTATCAAAATTTGAATTCTGGAGAAATTCAAGTATAATTTTACTGAATACGAACTCTCCTTCTCCAACACAAACAATATCCACTCCATTGACCAACATAGATCTAGGATTCCCAGTGGGATGGGGGCCTCCAGCTATCACCAATAAATTTTTCTTTTTTAGAAAATCATTATATTTTTTTATTAAGTTCACAGTGGATTCGAATTGGGTAGAATAAACACTAAAGGCCAGAATTATGGATTTGTACCCGAAAAGTTCTTCTCCTAGAAATTCAGGATTCTCTTTTTGATTAGGCAGTATTATTTTCAAATCCTTAAGTATTGGGTGTATATCAAGCGTTGCTATCAAAGAACTGATAGCATTTGCATTTATTTTTGAATATGGAAATACTAAACATGCACTTTGAAGACTCTCCATTTTCAATATGCATATTTAAAAAAATAAGACATTAATACCTTCTTTCAATTCACGATGAAATGAAAATTATATTGAGAAATTATATTTTCACCTTTGAAAATTATTTGATTTATATCAGTTTTTTAGAAAACTGTGATTGGACAACCAACAGATTATTATTTAACTTTCAATTACAATAAATCAGAAAACACTCTCCGCATGGAGTTAAGGCAATGTCATTATCCGGAATAAAAATCACTGACCAAACAATTGAAACTTACGATGCCATGCGATTCAAAAAGCAACCAGGCGGACTCGTTCTTAAAATTGAAGATGAAGAAATTGCAGTCGAAAAGGAAGTAGAGGGGTCTATTGATAATATTTTAACGGATCTTCCAGAGGCAGAGCCAAGGTATTTACTGTTTGATTTACCATTAAAAAATCGGGCTGGGCTTGATGTTGTTAAAACAATATTCATTTTTTGGATGCCTATGGAGAGTCCGGTTAGACTCAGGATGCAATATGCTTCTTCTAAAACCACTGTAACCAGAACCTTGAGGGGAATTGCTCTGCAGGTCCAGGAGGAAGAAAAAATAGCAATTACTTTGGAAGTTTTAACGGTAAAAATAAATAAAAGACAAGGAATCAACGCATTTTAATAATTCAAAATTATACTAATTTATGACATCAAATTTTATTGAATAGGGATTTTCAGGTACACAACACGACACATTATCAAAACAACTAGCAATATAATCCACAAGTAAGGGATCATTTGTTAGCAGAGCAACATCTCCACGATCCCTGTGGGTTATATTCAGCATTGTATCACCATCTCTGACAATATAACTATTTGAACTGTAAATGCTCTGTCGAATTTTCAGATTAGGTGACTTTATTTCTTGTAACTGATTAAATTTATCTGCAAATTCTTCAGTTGAAGGAAAAGCAAGTTCAATTCGTATGCCTTCACCGGTAGCCCTAGCCACCTCTTTAACAATTCCATCACTAAATTTCAAGGAGGATGGAGCTAATAAAACAAAAGCTTTCTTTTTCATATGCTTGAACATTCTCCTTATCTCAATATTAATGGCATTTCCCTTGAATATATATGCAATCTGTCCCAGACTGGGTTCATCCGGATTCCATAAGACTGACACTTGCCTGTCTATTTCTTGTATCAACCTTGATTTATCAGAAATAGACTGATCAAGGTGTTTCCTAAGGAACGCCGATAATTTTTCTGGCTCCGGACCAATATATCTAGCGGGTCTTTGTGTATGATTTCTATAAATCAACTCCTCTTCTTCCAGTTTTTTTAGGGCCGGGTACGCTTTAGAATCAGGTATACCTAGTTCATTGCAGATCTGTTTAACACTATTAAGCAAAGGATTGACTAAGAGATGAGATAGGAGCCTGCTTTCTTGCAGATTCAGAAATTTTGTTTTTTGAAGTTTACTTGTCAATAACTGAACAGGATCTTCCATAAATAATATCATGTTTGACAATATATTAAGATATCTACTTTTCTACAATAAATAAGTAGAAAATTATGCATTTCGCAGATGCGTGTTATAATTTAGATCTGGGAAGGACCCTATCTAAATTTTTATTTCTTGGGGATACTTGTGCATCTATTTTATTGCCAGCTAAAGATGCTGAGATTAAAAATATTGAAAGACTCTTAATGGGGATGTTATTTGCATATATTTGTTTATCAAACACAAGTTCTGTAAATGGCTTTTCCATTGATTTTAATGATACAGCTTCGATTTTTTCGGATAGGATTAAACATACATGTTGTTCATCTCTCAAACCGGTCCTGAATAGAAAAACCATCCCTTCTGAAAATCGAATCAATTTATTAGCTAACTCAAATCGACCACTGCTCAATGCTATTCCAGATAAATGTTCGTGGGTTTTCATTATATTTTGCTCCGTTTCATAATATTTAACCGTAAGCTTTCAGTAAGAATCTTATTTTTCTCAATTTTTTTTAAGATTTCGATCCATCGAATTAATTCAAATTCTAACAACGCGGTGAGATTAAGTAGCATGCGTAAATTAAAGTACTTCACCTATGTTAACGTTTGATGAAGTTGGCCTTTATAGAGGTATTTTTTGATGTTAAATCGGGGATTAAAAAATGAAATCGATGGTATTCTTGGCAAAGAGTTACGTGGTAAACTCAATGAATCGCTTTTACTCATATTACTGATAAAAAATTATGAAGCAGTCCAAGAAACAAAAACAAGTAAGGGTTTAGGGATTCGAGGTCGGAAAGATCGAATAATTGTTAAAGAAGGCATAACGACTCGAATCGTGGCTGAGGAGTTGGATATGCCACAATCCACAGTAGCCACTGCTGTAAATCGATTAGCAAAAAGAGGGTTGGTGACTCATTCAAAGGGTTTGCCCATTAAAACAACCGAGGAAGGTCGGGAGGTTGCAAATGAAAAACTTAGACATCACAGGATGCTGGAAATTTTATTGGTTCGGGAATTAGGTATTCCACCGGATACGGCCCATAATGAATCCGTTAAACTAATGCTATTGACCTCTTGCGAATTAATTAATACTATTGGGGATAGATATGGCAATCCAGATACTTGTCCCTGTGGTTTTAATATTCCTGAGTCAAAGTTATGTTTTGAACGCTAATCTGGGACCATTGTAATTATCAAATCTAACAAAACTGATCCAAATTAGTAGTAGTTTAAACTCTAATAATCCAATAATTAATATTATTTTTAGTGGAAACTACTCAATGTCAGGATTTAACGCAGCTAGCAACTCCCCCAATCTCTCGATCAGAGGATCGACCTTAGCAGATATATGAGCCCGGATAGTTTGTTGCATGTATTCACCGGTAGCAATTTTTTCAATATCTTTTTCAAATTCGGATACTCTAGCCTGTAATCCCTTTTGTACTTGAGAAATCTCTGCTAATTGCATTTCAAATTTCCCTGTTTCTTTAATATCCTGAGCAAGTTCAGCCATCGCTAATTTTTCACCCATAGATCTTCCATCTCCCCTGGATCTATCCACATCAAGTTTATGACCCTCTCGTATGTAGAAATTAACTGAATGATTAATTAAATCTGTTAAAGTTACATTGATTGAACTGGCGAGAGATTGAGCTAATTCTTTCAGAGATTTGTGCATCCAAAATGTTGTAGCTGATCTATCATCTCTAGATGATTTGGATTTTGGCACAAATTAATGGTTATTTATTAGGAATAAAAAACAAATCGATTAAATAATGATTTTTTTATTGTAATTTTGAAATGCTTACATTTTACTCTTTTATGATTAATTAGGTAGAAATAAAATTTTGCAGCTTTTCCTCAACGAATTTCCCAATTACACTGTAAAATATATCAAGTTTGGAAATACCTGCCTGGATCAGATCAGTTATGATCGTATCAGCGGAGAAGGGAATTTTAGTTTTTGCCCTTGGTTAATGTAATAAACTGATTGTCAAATAAGGATATAATATCCTTACTCGGTGCTTGATTATCCGTCATTTGGCATCCCCTTTTTGCACTACAGACTAATTTTACAAAATTATTTTACCATTTATCTATCACTCAATATGAAAGATCTCTTTTTCATCAGTTGATTAATTATTTAATATTGATACATTACCTTAACAATTAAGATAATAATGATCAGGATTTTATAAATTGAGAGGTTATCCATTGGTTGAGAATTATTTTGCTGGATCTTTTGATCAATTGAGGACTCATTGGGAGAATAAAGATCGAGCAATTAAATTCCGTCAGGGTCAGACTAGAACAGAAGCTGTGCATTTTGTGGTAAAACATCATGAAAATCATATCCATCAGGGATCCTGGTTGGATACCGGTGTGGGTGCTGGTTACGTTCAGACAGTGCTTGACAAATGGGTATCTCCATGTCTTCATGTAGGTTTAGATTTTTCATTAAAAATGTTACAATCTCATAGTAAACCGTTTGGAGAACTGATAAGAGCATCAACATTTTCCCTGCCTTTTCGAACGAATTCCTTTGATCTAGTTACCAATATTTTCTCATTGAGTGATTATCCAAATATCAAAGGTGCATTTATCGAGCTAGTAAGAGCTACTTCAAAGGGAGGAAGACTGTCACACACTGATTATGCCAAAGGTGATGAATATTGGGAAGCTAGGAAGAAAGTTCATGGAACTTTGGATAATGAAAAATCCATGATCGTCGGTAATATTAACCTGAGAACATTGAGTAGTATCAGAAATTCCATACCTGAGGGTACAAAAATTAATTTTCAAACATTGATAAAATATCAAGTGGATCCAAATCAAATGAACGCATCCTTTGAATTACCTGTCACCATTACCCGGAGGTTCATATTTACAGAAATACAAAAATAATCAAAATAAGCTGCTCAGTACTATTTTTAACTCGTCGCAGCTATTAGTCAAGACATAACTTATTGGTTCATAGCCAATACTTCCCCAATCGAGGATTATGACGGGTATTTCGATGTTGCATCTCAATAACTCTTGTAGTTTTTCTTCATAAAATTGGTCAAATCCGTCAATTTCAATGTATGGAATGGATTTTTCTTCAATTTTTTTAAATAACCATGTTGATGTTTTAATACCAGCTAATGCAGTAATATTTGGTAAATATTGTTGTAATTTTAATAATAATTGACCAGATCTTTCTGAGCTTCCGAATGCAGGTAATTCTGCCTTTGAGATTCCTTTTCGATTAATAATTCTGCCTGGAAATCCAGCAATATCATTTATATTGCGCACTTTATCTTTCAATCCCACAATAATTTGCAATCCGATTTCAGGAATAATTTTCACAAATTCGTCATGAGAGCTAAGAGAATTATAAGTTTCTCTGAGATCTCTTAATACACTATTCCTATCAATTTGGAGCTTAATAACTGATTTAGATGCTTGACAACAAGTGCAATCGTCTTCCAATCCAGAAATCTTTTGTTTGTGAAATCGACAAATATTCCCCCCTTGTCTTAGGACTTTACATGAATTACATCCTATTTCAATAGATTGAGGAATTCCAGTATTTCCTTTTTCAAATAATTTTTTCCCAATTTTAGTTCCAACCGTTGCTGCTTCATTAGCAATATCTAACTCAATCCCCTCAAAATTATCAACTTTCTGCAGATACCCACTGATTACAGGCTGGGAAACCTGTATTAATTCAGAAATCTGTTTTTGAGAAAGTTTTTTCTTATAAAGGTACTTTGCAGCCGTGATGCGGATCTGTGATAAATAAATCTCATTAATGAATTCGCACGGAAATTTCATATTAATTCAACTATATGAATAAATGAAAATATAGCCCACCGATATAGGGAAGTTATATTTTATCCAGATGGATTATTTAAATATTAATCGGCACGGAGTTATACTTGATGAAAGTTAGTAAAAAATTATTGATCATTTTAATCTTATTTTACTTTCCAGCTTCTTATACAATCACGACATCTGGAGAGCGATTTGACGATAATTTGGTTCAAGGGCCTGATAATTCTAGTGAATTGGTTATTTATACCTACGACAGTCTTCTTGCCGATCCAGGATATGAATTCGATAGAGCTTTTGAAATGTATGCAGGAATATCAGACAATACAGTGGAAGTGGTTCTTCTTGAGGATGCAGGTAGCATAGTAACCAAAGCAGTTGCAGAAAAAAGTAGTCCTGTTGCTGATGTATTAATAGGAATTGATAATGTGTTAATCGATAAAGCAAGGAAAAATGATATACTTGCACCTTATGAACCTTATAATAGTAGTAATTTACGGGACGGCCTTGTCGAAGCCTTAGCTCCCGATTATCTCTTGACACCTTATGATTATGGTGTAATTAGCCTGTGGTACCATGAGGATAAAGTATCCTCAAAACTGAATTCTGATACATTTGTTCTAAATGATTTAATTGACCAAGATCTGGTAAAACAAACAATTGTAGAAAATCCAAATTTATCTTCTCCAGGATTGGGATTTTTATTATGGACAATAGCAGTTTTTGGAGATGAAGATGCTGGGATTGATGGTTTGGTTAGTGGTGATTGGGATCAATACTGGAGAAAGCTATCCGATAACTTGAGAATTGTAGATTCGTGGGGCGATGCCTTAACATTATTTTATGCCGAAGAGGCGAATCGACCAATAATGGTATCTTACTCCACCAGTCCAGCATATGGATCATGTCTGTATGAAGATACATCGACAAAAGCCTTTCTTAGTCATGAAAACAATATTCAATGGGGATGGCAGCAGGTTGAAGGAATTGGCTTGGTAAAGAATGCCCCACATCCAGATTTGGCAAAACAATTCATTGATTGGTTTATCAGCTATGAACTTCAAAGTCAAATCCCCCAGAATCAGTGGATGTATCCTGCTATAAATGATATCTCAATCCCCGAGTGTTTTGATGCTGCCATAGATAAGGAAACCATCACTCCATTGAATGATCGGATTCCTGAAGATAAATTGTCCGAAAATCTGGATGATTGGCTCGATAAATGGGAATTGGCCGTTGCAGAAGGTACAGATGAAGGCTGGTTGCCAAGTAGTAATTACTCAATTATTGTATTTACATTAATTTTGCCACTTATTGTGAGGAAATTTCGACTAAAGTATGACTAATAACTATTTAAAATCAATAATGATAGCTGCTCCTGTACTATTATTCTTGGTCTACTTTTTTTACTGGCCATTAAGTCATTTAATTACAGTTGCGTTTGATTCACCCGAATCAGAGTGGGTGGATTTGTATAATAATCCTCTAATAAAAAGATTCTTAGTATTTACATTTGTTCAGGCAATCTTGACAGTATTAGGGGCATTATTGATTGGATTCCCTACCGGGTACCTGTTATCAAGAACGAATCCCTTTGGTTTGAAATTTCTAAGATCTGCAATCACGGTACCTTTTTTATTTCCTCCGCTAGCAATCCTTCTTGGTTTTGTTGTATTATTTGAACCTCGGGGTCTTATTTCGAATTTCGCAGGCTCATTATGGGTATACAGCCCATTTTCATTTTGGGGGATAATTCTTGCTCATGTTATGTTTAATGTCTCTGTAGTTGCGAGAATTGTTGAAGCTTCACTTAACGATGAATCAGCAAACCATCATGATCTTGCACAAACACTTGGTGCTTCAAGATGGATGCGTTTCCGAACCATTACCTTAGTTCACTTGGGACCATCAATAGAATCTGCGATTTTATTGGTATTTCTGTATGCTTTCAATTCTTTCGCAATTGTATTAATACTTGGTCAAGTGCGGTATCAGACCATCGAAGTAATGATTTATACACAGTCAAAACTCAGGCTAAATTATGAAGCAGCATCAATTCTAGCCCTATTACAGTTATTAATCAATATCACAATTATCGCTTTATACACAAGGAGAAGGACATTTAGATCATTCAAAGTTACAATAAATCCAATAATAAGGAACGAAAATCGAAAATCATCTACCATCATACTTTGGATGATAACAATTCTAACATGGTTCCCAATCCTAATTGTAATAAGTAAAACATTTGAAGGATTGATGTCCTCTCCCGATACAATTAAAAATCAAATAATTAGTGGAAGCTATGATCGTTATCTTGGAACATCTCCTCTAAGAGTAATGGAAAATACATTGCTATTTGGTCTGTTAGTTGCAATAATTACTGTAATATTTTCATTTCTGTTAATTTTAAGTTTAAACACAATAAATAATCCTGAAAAAATGGAAAAATTGTACATCTTATTGACCTTAATACCGATGGGTACTTCAGCCATTACACTGAGTTTTGCCTTATTATCAACTCACGGAACTGATGAATCATTTACCAAAAACGTATGGTTGTTCATTATTTCCGCACAGATTATTGCTGCGCTACCATTTTCGACCCGAATCCTATTTTCCAGTTGGCAAAGAGTGCCAACTGATTTACTACTTGTTTCAAAAACATTAGGGGCTTCTCCATTGCACTCATTTCGAAAGATAATTTTTCCTTTAATGAAATCAACAATCTTAGTTGCTTTTCTATTCTCATTTGCAATTTCAATAGGTGAATTCGGTGCAACCTATTTCCTTGTCCGTGGTGAATGGCTAACCTTATCATTAGCTATCCATCGATTATTTAGTAGCAGAACTACCCTTCTGCCTAATCTTTATGCTACTATCCTAGCTTTGACTGCCTTAATTTCCTTTTGGATTATCGAAAAATTTGGATCAATAGAGATGAAATTATGACCATTGAATTGGATAATATCACTTTGGATATCCAAGATAATCTGATATTGAGTGAATTAAGTATAAAATTTGAGGAAAATAAATTAAATTGCTTACTTGGTAGGTCTGGATCCGGAAAAACAACCATATTAAAGGTTATAGCAGGAATTTCACAGCCTTTCAAAGGTAAAGTGATTTTAAATAACAAGGATTGTACGCGGTTATCTCCCAAGAAAAGACTTGTGGGATGGGTTCCCCAAGAACAGATTTTATTTCCAAGCATAAATGTGCGCGAAAATATCGAATATGGTCTGATTGCAAAAGGATTGCCTCGAGAATACCGTAGAAAAAGAGTAAAGGAGGTTGCAGAGTTAGTGGGTCTAGATAAACACCTTGAGAGAACTCCAGGAGGATTAAGTGGCGGAGAAAGACAACGCGTC
>CAZRLL010000068.1:0-16620 GCA_964600735.1 uncultured archaeon | reverse complement strand
AATTTAGATCCGATTGCTGATCAAATCACCAGATTGGTCTTAACAGAAGGACATCCTTGCTTAATTGTATGGGATTAGATGGATAGAACCTAGTTGATGTAAATGGCTGTAGAATTAGACACATTAAATGTTAGTGTGATATTAATCATATTCATATTAACCTACGTTGGAATTATTCATCATTCAGTTGATAAAACAATCGCTGCAGTATTGGGGGCTATGGCATCGGTGATAGCAATTATTTATATGAAGATTAAAATTGAAGATCCACATCACATAGGTGATTTCATCAATGCCTCAGAAGATAGTCTGATACATATTGAAGATTTAAAGATTATTGGTTTAATTTTTGGTACTCTAGTTTTAGTAGAAGTGAGTCAAGAAGCTGGTGTTTTTCACTATTTATCAGTCAATATTCTAAAAGCCTCCAAAGGAAATCCAAAACGTTTACTCCGCTATTTTGGAGCTCTAACGATGGTTCTTTCAGCATTGGTAAATAATATTTCTGCAATGATGATTGTGGGCTCATTAACATTAATAGCTTGTGAGCGATTAGAATTAGACCCGAAACCATATATTATTACTGAACTTTCGATGACGACGGTAGGAGGTATTGTCACTCTGATTTCAAGTGTTCCCAATATAATCGTTGCACAGGTTTTTGGTATGGAATTCTCAATATTTCTCTTAATAGGTGCACCATTTGCAATATTTGCAATGTTTCTTAATTTCCTAGTTTTTGAATATATTTATCGTAATGAAATTCCAAATCCTTCAGATCCTAAAATTAATGAGGCAAAAGTGAATGAGTTTGATCCATGGGGCGCAGTTCATGACAAAGGTCTTTTTTATAAATCAATCGGCGTATTATCATTAACCATTATTGGTTTTGTATTCTCACAACAATTAGGACTTTCATTGGCAGTTATAGCCATATCAGGAGGTCTCTTAATTGTTTTAATTTCAGGTAAAAAACTTGATGAGATTATGTCAAGATTGGATTGGGGACTCATTGCATTCTTTCTCGGGCTGTTTGTACTGATCGCTGCTTTAGATATTGTAGAATTATTAGATTATACAGCAGAAAAACTTGGAGAGGCTTTACCTGATGATAGTTTAGTTTCTTCGATAATATTATTATGGTTCGTAGCGATAATATCTGCCATAGTAGACAATATCGTTGTTGCAGCTGCATTTAGTCCAATTTTACTAGAAGTTTCAACCAATTCTGGTTTATCTCCTGATTTATTTGCTTGGGCAATGATATTTGGTGCTAATTTTGGTGGTGGATTAACTCCAATTGGTGCTCCTTCAGCGGTTGTTGGTTTATCCATGCTGTACCGCAAGACTGGGGAAAAAATAGGTTGGGGTGAATTCATTAAGACACAAGGGGTTGCTACGTTTGTGAGGTTAATTTTTACGTCGCTTTATCTTTGGATATTGAGTCTATTTCTGTTATAAATGGAAAGATAGACGCATTGTGACTAGTCAAAATGAGCAACCGCTATTAAATATAGTAACTTAAATTAGAATTTAAAATTACAATTGGTAGTTGGCTAATAATATAGTGCTATGTCGACTCATTTCTAGGTATAATCGGTTCCTAACAATTTATCCTGATCTTCAACGTATGGCTTACCGGAGAGAGTATATCTTACTTGTCTAACAGCCTCGAGAACATTATCAGGTCCTTTTAGAGATCCGGCAACAGTTATTCTGTTGAATGCCTTGGTTATAAGTTGTGGAGTAACATCAAGTGCAAATCCTACCTTACCTATTACTTTGAGATCAATTTTTTGTCCCTTTGCAACATATTTTTCTAATCCTTTTGCTGAATAATGCACTACACCAATCACAAAAACTTTTTTCTTTTCATAATCATCAAAAGTTGATTGATGCAGGTTTAATTGCTCTGTCAATGCCCTCTCAATGAATTTATCTCTTGAATCATAAAGTTTCTCATGAATTAACACATCAATTTTTCCGACGATTTCTGGTGTAAGTTTTACATAGTATTCAACAAGTTCATCATCTGACACGAAATTACAACTGATTCTATATTATTATAACTAATCTATTTTAAATTGCAATTAATTTATATTTGAGATATATTTTTTTTCTTTTTAATGTAATATCAATTATTCAGCAGGTTCATCAGCGGGTTCATCCGCTGGTTTTTCTGGTTCTTTCTTTTCTTTTGCTTTTGTTGTTTTCTTTTTCCGCTTCTTCCAGGGTTTTTCAGCTTTTACCTTTTCAGCGTAATCTTTCCTTTCCTCACGGTCTTTTTGAAGTAATTCGTTCATACCATCTTCATCAATTGCATCTTCCTTGATAAATTCGGGAGCTATGTACTTCTTACGACTCAATAGATCCAAAAACCGGGCCAATACTCCAAAAACAATGGTACCAGATACAAAACCTGCGAAAAATAAGACTAGAGCGGTAAATATAACTTTTTCCCAGAATTTATCTATATCTCCACCAAATTTTTCGGGTTGAGTACCAACCCACATGCCAGCACCAAATGTATATATTGAGAGAAGAATTGCGAAAAACGTAACTTTTTTGAAATAGATCTGGGTTCTGGTTATTAATGTCCTTTCTCCAATCAACTTTGCTGTGATCCAGTGATTTACTTTTCTGTAAAAATTTGTTACTTTAAATCTAAATCTATCTGGTGATCCAACAACCCAGTAGAGGAACCTAGAAAGAGCACCGAAGACTCTATCAAAGATCCCTTTTTCATGAAGTGTTATCCAGATCAAAACTAATACAATTCCAACCGTAGCTAGACCAATAAACGCCAGGACTGGATTTATGCTTAAGGTTGAAATAGCATTTTCAAATATCCAACCAAAGATTGAGATTATACCCTTAAATATCCATACAATTGCATTAAATATCCATTTCAAAATCGTTCCAAATGCATTCAAAATAGTACTAACGAAACCTGTATCGAGCTCATCAAAGAATTCATCGATATCCTCTTGGAATGAAAGAGCTGCTAATAATCCAATTATAAGTCCACCAACAGCACCAGTAACTGTGAAAATAAATGGGATACTTTCCACAAAGATTTGTTCATCCTCCGTCATCGTTCTCTCATGACCAGTGGCCCTGACAAAACGGATCATTCTCACAACTTCACCATAAACCCAAAAGAATGGGGATAGAATCAGTCTCAGAATGCGTCCTATGAAAATGAAAAAAAGTAAAACAAGCCCCAGGGCGTCGTGATACGAGATCCCATCTGATAAATCGAAGACAATGTCTTTCCTTTCACCTTTTTCTTTTTTTGGCTTTTTTTCCTTCTTAGGCTTTTTTTCCTTCTCAGGTTTTTCCTCCTTCTTCTTCGCCATGTAACATCTTATCACGATTACTTTCTAAAATATTGTGCGTAAGAATTGCAAAAAAGAAGAAAAACCGAATATTAATTATATTAATTACACAGACGCACTTTATGAAATATATGAATTTCAATTGACTAAAAGTCGTACAGTGAATGTATGCTGATATTTCTTCATTCATACATGATTATGATAATGATATAAAAAACTATTAACACTATCGATCGACATTTTGATATTCAATAATTATGGTAATTAGACTAATAATTTTTATAATTTGCAGAGATAAAGTGATTGGTGATTTAAAATTGGTAAAACAAAAAGATCCAAAATCCGCTGTTAAAGATGAAGATATTTTTGAAAAATTACGATTACTCCAGATTCCATTGATAGACGCTAGTTCTGTTGGACTTCAAGGTTCATTTATGGGTAGAGAAATCATGCCTGGAAAAATTGCGATATTTTCTGACCCAATAATTGAATTTAACGCGATGCAAAGTATTGTATCTCATGAGGGATCTAAAGATTTCCAAATACATTTTGCTGAATACAGTGTCCCACATGACCTATACAAGACATCTATTATTCTAGTATTCTCATTTGAAACTCTTAATACTTTTCAAAAACTGCTGGAGACATATAAGGAAAAATCAAATACCACAAAAAAAGGGAAAATGAAAACTGTAAAAAGAAAGAAATCAAATCTTAAAAGTGTAGGCTCTTTCATTAATGAGGATACACCCATATTTTCACCTAACGCTTTTTTTTCTCTTGGATTTGCTTTAGATAAGACTAAAAACCTCACAATCGATCCAGAAAGCTTAGATCTCTCATCGATAAAAATATTCTTTGGCAGAAAAATGGGATCAACTTTGCAAAATGAAACAACCAAAAAAATGGATTATTTCAAATATAGTATTACCATCCCAATTGAAACATTAATTTCACTGAAAAATGCCATTAAGACCAATATCAAAGGATTTGAAAATAAAAATAAAGTTAAATTTTCAAATTTGCTTATTAAAAACATTTCAAAAAGTGATTAATAATGGTAGATATTGTACATACAATCTTAGAAGATTTTGCTGAAACCCCTAACTTCATTTCAAATATTGATACTGCTTCAACTATTGCAACTTCAAAGCATGAAATAAGAATCCATATTGAAAGTTCTCCGTTAGAGCTAAAACCCATTGATTTGAAACCTTACCTTATTGAACGGATGAAAATATTTGAACCCATAAATAAATTAAAAGAAGTCAAAGATTCTCCAAAACAAATTTCTGAGATTATAGAAATCATCGATAAAATAAAAAACGATACATATAGAACTTTATCGGGGTTAAGTTTTGAAATTGAATTAACTGTTAAGGGGTCTAGTAAATTAGTTGAGATAATGAATAAACCGAATTTGAAATCTAAAAAATTAATAAATAAACTGAGAAATGAATATAAATCACGCGATGAGTGAGTCCTTGAATATTATGAGGTGTTTAATGTGATGGAACGTCGACTGAAAAACAATCCTCAAATACGATATACAACTAATTACAAAATGATCGATTTCTCTACTTTTAAATCTAATGAACCAAATAGAACTGGTTATTTCATTAAACATTGCATCCCAATAACTATTAAGAATAGACTCAACGTCACATACTTTTTTTATGACACAAGAAGTAATGATTTCGTTGGTTTTATTTCTATATCAGCCCATCGACTTGCACTTAAAAAAGAAGCTGATTTTCTTGGTGAAAAAGAAATTTCCAAGAATCCAAAAGCTGAAAAGGACTTCATTCCAGCCGTTAAAATTGATCAACTCGCTGTTTCGGAACCGTATCAAGGAATGAAAATTGCAACCGATATGCTTAGTGCTATAATATTGGATATAATAGATGAGATTAGTTTGCAAATTGGAGTTAGGTTAATTTACGCTGAAATATATAATAAACCTTCTAATATCAGGTTATTCAAAAATTTTGAATTTGAAATATTAAAATTTGATTGGTTTTCTTCCAAAGACCCTTCCAAACCTTCAAAGACTCGCTATTTCCTAGGAATACCTGATGAAATTAGACCTGTCTTTTTTGATATTAAATAGCGTGATCATTGGGGCGAGGAATAATCGTATATCAGGAATTGAAAGTGAACAGATTTCAACTCAGAGCTAGTAATCTGTGAATTTTATTTTTTCCTTTTTTTTCCGTTTTTATGATTGATTTCAAATCTCATCAAAACTTAATTTGTTACCGTCAGAGGTCGATTTGTAACCTTTTTTTTCATTTTAAATTTCGCGAGTGTTGTAATATTTATAATAAAAAAGCGAACAATTAGATAGATGATACTAAGAAGGATGAATGCAAGAAACTGTATTGACAACATAATCTCAATGACTGATTTATTCAGGGACAATTTGTTAAGGTTCTATGAGTCGGAGTTTAATTGACATGTACAATTTCCAGAGGGATCGACCATCCATTAAAATTGCTAATGAATTGGCTTGGAAAATTGCTGAAATTGAGAATGAGCCACTAATTACTAAAATATTTAATTATTTGGGGGAGAAGACAAAAGATCACGTCTGGGATTGTGTGGGAGTTTACTGTAATTTATATGAGAAATTAATGTCCTTGTGGTTTCGCTGGTAATGTGGAAATATGCTTCCGATTGGCCTGCAAAGTTCTTTGTATCCTATAATAAGGTATTATATGGGTTGATTTGAGAAATTTTTACAGCTGATGAATACAGCTGTCGATGGAGTAAATATATTTTTTATACACTGTGTGAATGCAATAAATGGGTCGATCACTCAATGAATGATAATCTCAAAATGAACGATCTTATTGATTTTTTATATGTTCATACTAACAAATACATTAAACCATTTATTAAAGATTTTTCAACTTCAGAATTCGCATATCTTCAAGAAAATGATAGAATTTTGGGTTTATCGCTTTGTTTCGTAAGTTTAGATTTGTCTAAGAATGGTATCAATCAACTCGTCAGATTACTGTCAAAATTTACGCACCTCAAAAAATTATCTTTCAGTTGGACTTATTTTCCTGCTATTTCAGAATTAATCGTTTCGTTTGAAAAATTAGAAGAATTATATATTAATGAACAGTGCTTTACAAACCTGCCTGATAATATTGCCAAATTAAATAAATTAAAAAGGTTAGAATTGACAAATTGTTTCACATTCTCTTTACCGGAAAATATCGGCAAATTGAGTAAGCTTGAACATTTCAATCTTTGGAATAATAGAATAAGAGAGCTCCCGTCAAGTATAGGTGATTTAAATAACTTAAAATTTCTAGATATAACTAATACAACAAAGATGGTCAATTTGCCATCTTCCATTATTAATTTAACAAAACTTGAATATTTTCGTTATAGACGTATTAAATTCACTGAAGAACAAACTAGATGGTTATCGAATCTAAAGAAGAGGGGAGGAATAAAAATAAACTTCATTTATTATCGTTTATCTGAAGATATTCTCAGATCTATTGATTCTGACGAACAATTAATCGAAGAATTAAACAAGACTTTGGAACTCAACTATTCTTTAACAATTGATGAAGTTGATTTCTTTGATGTAGGCATCAATGGTTATGTTATGGAAGATAATAAAGTAATCGCTTTATCTGTTGATAATGTCCCTCTTCATACGTTGCCAAAAAAAATCGGTTACTTCAAAAATATAGAAAAACTTGCTTTGACGAATACTGGTCTCAATGTCACTTTTGATGCCCCCTTTCTACTCTTAACCGAGTTACCCAATTTAAAATATCTATACCTTGATAACAATAGTTTTTTCTCTTTGACCAGTAATATTTCTAAACTTACGAATCTTAGTACATTAAGCTTAAAATCAAATAATTTCAATACAATCCCAAGTTATCTTTTTAAGTTGAATAATTTAAAAGAACTATATATCTCGAGTAATAATCTTCGGAGCATGTCTCCGGATATCGGAAAAATGGAAAATCTTGAGATTTTGTATATTGAAACCACCTCTCATGAATTTAATTCTCAACCAGATAGTATAACTAACCTTAACAATCTTAACAAATTAGTGCTAAAATGCAAATATCTAAGACTAACACCCCAACAACAGACTTGGTCTGCTCAGATTAAATAATATTTGATAGTTTATGTCTGCATGGCTAAGAATCTTCGCCATGTAACATCTTATCACGATTAGTTTCTAAAAGGTTGTGCGGTGTAAGTGCTTATTTGCAGTATTTGTTGAAAGATTAAAGTAAAAATTATTTTTTTATATATTGAAAAATGAATCTGTTGCATCCTCATCGTCAATGGGACTGGCATCCGATATCAAATAGCCAAAATGCCCATCAATCCAAGCCTTTGATTTTCCGTTTGTATCCTTATCTATTAATACAAACTCCCAGATAGGTAACCAAACCAAGGATGGAACTACTTTTTTGTTTAATACTAAACCTAGCATTTCCTCGGACACGCTTAATGCGTCTTGTCTGTTTAGCACTGGTTTTGAATATTTTTTGTCAACATCATCCAAACTTATTGGATTAACCCTCGCATTCTTATCTAGAGAAATTAAATTTTCAGGAAAAACATCTTCATAGGGGAAAGCCATTGTCTTATCTTTATCCGAGGATAAATCAAGAACTCCACCAGTATTTCCATTAACAAAATAAAATCCTCTAACCGCTTTTTTATCCTTTCTAAACTTCCGTTTTTCCGCTTCTTTTATTGTACCATTTATTCTCCAAAGCGGAACGTAAACCAATTTTTGTTTTGTGATCTCTGCTTTTTTCCTTATTCCCAGGGTGCTAGGGATCCTTGATTTCATTATCTTTTTAGCTGGACCTTGGGGTTCTTTTAACTGAAAGCTGAATAGGGGGCCAATAATATTATTTTTGGGATCCATCTTGTGCTTAGGTGACCAAAATACTTTAACGCCATTCACTTCTTCTACTTTCAATTTTTTCTCACTTACAAGCTTGTTTAAATCGGTAGCGATCGATTTAACAGATTTACCTGATTGTGCTGCGAATTCCTCAGCTGTTAATGCGATTGGTTTTCCTTCCATGATTGTGGTTAGATCGGATGTCTTCTTCACCATTGGAACTGCCATAGGAATTTCATCATCAGTCACATCATCATCGTATCTTTCTGCTAGAATACCCATTTCAGTTGCGTCTTCTGCCAGTAGTGGAGATCCATCACCCACAGAAATTATCTTGGGTGTTTTTTTCTTTCTTTTGGGTACAGCATCAGGAAATTTAGCCCTAATTCCTGTTTGATCCATGATTTCCTTTACTTTTTTGTCATCCAGGGTGGTGTGGTTTGTTACCAGCCATCTAGCTTGGATTCGTTGCACTGATTTGAATACATCCGGTGCAAGTAACATAAATTGACCTGCAGTCTGCTTGGATATACTTGATAAGATATCATCTGTTTCATGTGGAGAAATTGATTGAATAATATCCTTTACTTTCTCAATATCTTGTCTGGCCATTAATCTACCCAACGCCCAGGTGCCCACTTGACCAAGAGATTTATAATCAACATCAGAAATATTTTGCGTTGCCAATAAAAGGGAAACTCCATACTTTCTACCCTGTTTAAGAAGCAGCTGAATACTCTTTTTAGAGGGTGGATTTCGTATTGGTGGCACCAAACCTGCCAGTTCATCAAGTATAAACATTAGCTGTACATCTTCTGAAGGATTCTGGAGCATGAAATTATAGACTTGGGTGGCTGTGTCGGCAATGAAATTAACCTTATCGTCTGCATTACGTAGAGTATTCAAGAAAATAATATTTACCGGGACTTTACCCTTATCTGCCCAAGTCATCATTCGTTTTATATCCAAGGGGATTCCTAGATTAAATATTAAAGAATCTGCACCAATAGTTAGTGTCTTAACACTTTTTGCTAATTTAAGCTTTATTTTTTCATCAAGCAACTGCTGTCCTGCTTCATCCAGTATCTCGGAATCATTTAGGATATAATTAGCCAGAGTTCCAAATGATTTAACGTCCATTTCGTTAAACCAAATAGAGTCAAGTAAGGTGTAAAGATATACTTTAACCTCAGCTCCGACTCCTTTATCTGTATTATAACCCAAAATTGAGGCAACAGTTTCGGCTACGCTATCTATTGCTAGAACACGATCTTCATCCTCCAGTCCTGTTGGAGGTGCTTTGAGTGGATTCATTGATATGGAGATACCTTTAGAAGATGCTGGTGTATATATTGCGACCTGAACTTTATCCTTGTAATCATCCCAATAACTACCTGGTACTCCTTTTTGTTCCATTAATTTCTTATCCCCCATCAGTGCTAGAGATGCAAGATCCCCCTGTAAATCTATCAACAATAAAGGTATCCCTGCCCTCACCGCCTCCTCCATTATGCATTTTACTAAAACTGTTTTTCCAGAACCAGAGGAACCTAATGCAGCAAAATGCCTTTTTAGAGATTTAACTGGAATTTCAATCTTTTTTTCAGGATCTTTTCTGTCATAAGCAATATGAAGTTTCTGTACCATATATTTTTATTTAGGATAAGTTACTAAAAAAGTTCTCTAATATGAAATGATCGAACTATTATGAATATAAAAAATTTAACTTCAGTAGTTTATATACTATATTACAGATTATACTTTTAACTGCTGCACTGGAAAAAATCATCAAAATATACCATGCGATTTGAAATTGAATAATTATAGTATTTCATCTACTTTGAAAAGATGGGTTAACTAGTGCATATACTCAACTAATTATAATTGGATGTTATTAAATGTGGTCGTGCTTGAGTTATTCAAGATCAATTGCATTGATAACATCCAGAATAAAGTAGTCGTAAGATGATTTATTCAATGCTCGACGTCCACTTATCCGTCAGCAAATCTGAAAGTATATAGCATACTATTTTCAGAGGTTCTAGTTGATTTCATCAGAATAAAAGACTAGTGTAGAGTGGGTCAATGTCGTCAGACTCAACGACTTTAAATAATTGAGGACGACTCACCAATTTCCTCTCGTTATTGAAACGGGATAATAAGTAGCTCCAAATGTTGTAAAACTAGGGAGTAGTGGTAGCATGATCCTACCAGTAAGAATAAGAGCCCTTAGAGTCTAAACTTCTTACGAAGAAAAAGTTAACTTTTTTTGATCATGATATAGTGTTTGTTTGAATATTTATTTTTTACCTGTTTTACAATAACAAAATAATCATAGATTTAAATTCACAAAAATATATAATCCTATAGTGTTAAGGTCTGTAAGGGATATTAATGTCAAGGGTAAGGTTGTTCTTTGCCGAGTTGATTATAATGTACCCATAGAAAATGGTCAAATCAAACATGATAATAAAATTACTAGCTCCCTTTCTACCATATATTACCTGTTAGATAATGGGGCAAAGATTGTAATTACCTCTCACTTGGGGAGACCAGAGGGGATTGATAAAAGATATAGTTTAGAGCCTGTAGCTAATCACTTGGCAAAATTGATTAGGCAACCAGTGGAATTTTCGCATCAAACTGTTGGAGAAAAAGCTAAAGCAATTATCAATAATATGGGGAAAGATACCTATCAGGTAGTCTTACTAGAAAATACTAGGTTTAATGAAGGAGAAACAAAAAATGACGAAAATTTTTCAAAAAATTTAGCCGATCTCGCTGATATTTTTGTTTCAGATGCATTTGGATCTGTTCATCGTGTACATTCCTCTACCGTTGGAGTATCCCAATTCCTTCCGAGTTATGCTGGAATGCTAGTTGAAGAAGAGTACAACAGGATAATTAAAGTGATGGAAAATCCAAAAAAACCGTCTTTGGCAATTATCGGAGGAGCTAAAGTATCAACAAAATTAGATATTTTAGAGAAATTAATTAATATTGTTGACACTATAATTATTGGTGGCGGAATGGCATTCACATTTTTAAAATCGCAGGGAATTGAAACTGGTAAATCCTTGGTAGAAAATGATATGCTAGACATTGCAAAAGAATTATTAATTCTTGCTAAAAAGGAAGATACAGAGTTGTTTCTGCCTATTGATGTGAAAATAGCCAAATCCTTTGATGAACCCTATTTAGAAAATAATCAGGTAAAAATTGTTGATATTGATAAAATTCCCAGCAGAAACATGGCCTTGGATATCGGACCGCTGACTCAGGATCTCTTTGTTTCCAAAATTCAAAAAGCGAATAATATTCTTTGGAATGGTCCAATGGGAGTATTTGAAAATACATTTTATCAAGAGGGAACAAAAAATATTGCTAGAGCAATAGTCCAAAGAGGTGTAGAGACAATTATCGGGGGCGGTGATACAGCTTTTTCGTTAAAGTTACTACTGGGTGAAAAAATCCCTGACTCAGTTTATATTTCCACTGGAGGTGGAGCAACCTTAGAATTTATTGGTGGTTCAGATTTACCGGGATTAAATTGTTTAATGGCTAAATCGGATTTTGAATAAATGGAGAAAATATGTCCAATTCGTCGATTTTAAACAGGATTTTACCCTATATTGCTTCAATTGTAATTGGTGGAATTCTGATAGGCATCGCTATTCTTCCACTGTTTAATAATGATGAAAATTTTGTCTCTCAGGTGAGTGTGGGTGTGGTAGATAGCGGGTGCGACAAAGACCGAGACTATGTGAAAGAATACAAGACCTTTACAACTATTGAATTTGGATATCCTACAGACGAATTAACAGTGTATGATACATATCCCCCTTCTGGTCATGGTAAGTATGTTTGTTCTATCATCAATAATTACTCCCCAAAAGCAGATTTATATTCAGCAAGAATTGCAAGTTCCAAAGAGATATTGACTTATGAAGGATTATTTGCAGCAATAACTTGGCTTGCGGAGGAAATAGGTGTAGACATAATTAACCTTTCCTTGGGTTCTGAACCGATCTACTCTGACTTACTCATCAATGTAATTGAAAAATACAGTGAGAAGGTGATTTTTGTAGCTTCCTCTGGAAATACAGGTAATTCAAATTATAATACATTTGGTTTAGGTGATTGGCCTGCTACGCTTCCTTCGACAATAGGTGTAGGAGCCGTTGAATCTAGTAATGAGATTGCCTCTTACAGTGCAAAAGGAAGATCACATTTTGGCCAATATGTATCAGAATTTGCAGATTTAGGCGAATATAATGGTATACACGGAACATCATTTTCGACTCCCGTAATAAGCGGAAAAATAGCTTATCTTCTGGGTTTATTGCATAAAAGGAACATTCATCCCACGGTAAGTGAAATCACCACTATTCTAGCCCAAACATCCGATAGATGGCAAAGCAATAATTTCGATGATATTATTGGATGGGGAGTTCCTAGTTTTGAAAGCGATATTGGTGATTATTTAAAACCAAAGTTAATAATTCATGGTAAAGATGATACTGATTCATTATCAAGATTTAGCGGTGAAAAGTGGTCGATTAATTGGAAAATTACATCTTATGGTTTAAGTAAGTCTGAGGTTGAAAATTTTAAATTTTCAGGAAATGCTACCAATTCAATGATTAATCATAGCATCAGTATTGGTGAATGGGGTGGATTATTAACTGTCTCATTTAATGAAAGTACAAAACCTGGTTTATACGAATTAGATATTAGCCATCCTTTGGGTAATGGAATAAAATATAGTTTTAATTTATTATCTGAAGCTAAAGGTCGGATTTTATTTGATCACCGATTTAGTATCAATGGTTACGGTCATCCTTATGGTGAATTTTTCCAATTAGAAAAATTGATAAGAGAGAACGGTTATTCGGTTAGCCATCAATTGGTTGATCAGGAATTTCTTAACTTAGAAAGTTATGATTCAGTCTTTTCACCTAGATTTTATCAAAAAATAAATGTCCATAAATTGACATTTAATAGAGATATTCAAGATGAGTTAACGAATTCCTATATTGAATATATTGAGAACGGGGGGTCATTTATAGCGTTTCTTGATATACCTGAAAATACCTTTTATGAGGAAGACATTCCTCTATTCCATGAGTTTAAAATAAATTACACTGGGAATGAAATCGCAAAAAATGGTCACGCGATTACAGCATCCAATTTTAGTACAAACTTGTTATTCAAAAGCGTTGCCGGGATCCAGTTTATAGGTGGAGAGGTGGCTAGTCTTGATAATATGGTTGAAGATATAGGATGGTATAGACAGGTTATATCCGGGCCAATTGCGACGATTTATCATTATAGATCGATAGGAGTAACGGGATCTTTGGGTAACGGAAATTTTATTGTTTTTGGAGCGACAAATTTGATCTCCAATGAATACTTAAAGAATTTTACAAGTATGAACATGGATCGGTTCATTACCAATTACCTGTCGTCATTAAATTAATTTTGTGAGATGGATTTGACAAACTCGAGTTTCTAAATTTATTGTAGCTTGCCCCCGATTAGAGTTAAATGTCCACTTATTGATTGAGGGTGTAAGTTCACCACAAATGTGACAGGGTTCTAATTCATGGGTCATATATAGGATCCTGGCTGAATTATTTATATCACGTTTTAATCTTTTTTCTTCATCTTTCCACTGATTTGTCAAAAGTCGACCAAAATTACTGTTACCGGGTTTTAGACCGGTTTTATATTTGATATAGTACCACAATATTAAACTGAGTAAATTTAATATTTTTCCGGGGGGTACATATTGGGCTCCAAATAATGTGATGACAAAGTGATCCGTTGTTTCTTTAATTTTAAACCGGATTTGATCTCGATCATGCAAGTATTTTTTCTTAATTATTTGAAATGCTTCCAACAATTTGGAGAAAAAATTGATTATTATTGATTTGTTATTATTGGGATGCCTACTAAATCGAAACTGAATTTTATTAGATGTAATTTTTAGAAATTGTGCCCCGATTACTCCATTAAATCGTCTTGCCGTATGCTCATAGATGGTGATTGGAAAGATATTTCGATGAGTAATTGAAGACATCATCATATTTAATATTAATCGTATTAGATTAATAAAGGATTTCACACTTGTTTAAAAGTGAATGATAAGCAATGCCAGAAGGAGATGAAGTTCATAATTTTCCACAGAGACGAGCTGAATGGGCCGCTTTGGATTGGAAATCAGCTCAACAAAATATAGCTCTGATGATAAACCAAGCAGGATTTTTGAAATTTGAGGAAAAATCGTTGAGTAAATCAAATCGTGCAGATGTGATGGTAATTAGGTCTACAAATTCTCATGTAATAATTGGAATAATCGAAGTTAAAAGTTATAATAAAATCACAACAAAAATTGCGATCGATGCTGTTAAACAATCCTGTAGGTACATAACTGCTGTTTATAATTCTTTCAAAAATTCCAAAAAGTGGGGAAATAAAATTAATAAATACTTCTGTGCAGTTGTTTTTACAAAAGATTATCCAGATATATTGTTCAGACCAAGAGTAAAGCAGTTTACTAAAGCCCTTCCTGAAAAACTGGTAAATTCTGGATTAATAGATATTATTAGTTGTGTTCCAGAAAATCTGCTTAAGCAATTGCAAACAAAAGGATTAGTTGAACCAGTGCAAGAAACGCTAGATGCTTATTACTAACTAATTATTCTTGAATTCCAGTGATATGTTCCAATATAGATCTTTCAAGAATTATTGGGGGTGCGGTTCGCATCATAGCAATTGCTTCTGATAGTTTCCCTTCGGAATGTGACCGAATTTCAATCAACGGATCTCCTGGCTTTAGATTATCTCCTCTGTCTACATGTAGAATAATTCCAGCCATTTTATCAGACGGTGCACCTGCGGCTCTTGCCATCGAACCGACATTATAATTATTCATCGAATAAACAATATCATTTTTTTCCGAATGAATTACATGACAATATGGGGCAATAGGAATACTCTCTGAATTAATTGAAGGATCTCCTCCTTGTGCTTCAACAATTTCTTTGAATTTTTTCAGAGCTCTTCCAGACTTCATCACTTCTGATGCCATAGATTGACCTTCACCCCTATCTGCTTTATTCACTGCTTCTAAGATCAATCCTGATAAACTGGTAGCTTTTCTAATTAATGCTAGGTCACCTTTCTTACCCTCCAGCATCCTTAAACATTCTGTCATTTCAAGAGAAGGACCGATCATGGAACCAATTGGAGTTGTACCTGGAGATATTACACATTCTACTCTTTGTCCTAACTTATTACCCACTCTAGAAAAATCATACGCGAGTGCCCTTGCTTCCTCTCTTGAACGCAATTTTGATCCTTTTCCGGTGGGTAGATCTATTAACACGAAATCTGCTCCTGCTGCTTTTTTCTTGGCCAATATCGAAGCAATCATCATTTCTTTTGGATCAATTTTCACATGTTTCATCGATGAAAGGAATTTATCGGCAACAGAGCCTAAACCAACTGTTTGCCCATTAACCATACAGGCATTGGTTTTATCAATTACTTCACAAGCTTCATCAAAAGTCAGGTCAACTGGCATCACAACCTCTAATACATCAACTGTACCAGCTGGTGATGTGATTGCTCTTGTAGATACTTTAGGTAAAGTAAGTCCCACAGCAGCAAGAATCGGGACCATCAATGGCGTTATTCTATTCCCTGCAATACCTCCAATTGAGTGTTTATCAACAACTAATCTTCCTTTTGGTTCCATTCTTTTTGAATGATTCAATATTGATTCGGCAACAAATGTAACCTCTTCAGAACGCATTCCATTTATTTCAATTGCCGTCCCAAAAGCTGCAATATGACTATTTGTGAGCAGACCACTATCTAATGCAGAGATGAATGTTTCTATTTCTCCTCTTGTAAGTACCTCATTGGACATTTTTTTGCGAATAATTCGGATTACACCTTCGCCACCCGATGGTACTAAATCGATTGATTGTCCATCTTCAAGTCCACCTTCGAGCATTTTTTCGGGAGAAACTCCTGCTACACCTTGAGGAACTGCTGCAGATGTGAGTAATCTAAAACCTATAGAGCCTTCTTCTGAAATTAATAAGGTGCCGGGACTGATATCTTTTTCTTCAGCCGTTACTGGATTAAGTATAATATAATTTGATGGTACTCCTGATAATAAATGTTTTTTAATTTTAAATTTCATATTAAATTACCTAAATACTATTAGTTATTGAGAAATTAGATAAATTAAAAAATGAACGGTAGACGACATCAAGTCAAATCTATTTGGATTGATTTTTTTTCTACAATTAAAATTACTCAATTAATGCGTTTTTAATTTTTAACTTGAGTTTCAGACAATTTTAA
>CAZRLL010000067.1:0-16736 GCA_964600735.1 uncultured archaeon | reverse complement strand
AAGAAGATAATAATCACTAGGCAGGGAAAGTAAGTAAATTGAATTTGCTGTATGGTTTTAATTATAACAATTCTGTTTGTAATCACTAGTTACTTAAATAGAAACCGGTTGGGTAATCTATCTAAGAGATAAACCTAAGTCGAGGATATAAGTATGACAAAAGGAACTCCAAGTTTTGGTAAGCATAATAAACGTGCAAGTCATAAAATGTGTCGTCGTTGTGGTAATCGAAGTTTTCATAACCAAAAACGACGATGTTCTTCTTGTGGTTTTGGTCGAACAGCAAAACGCAGAGCTTTCGCTTGGCATAAACCAAAAGAATTTATTAGAAGATAATTGCCTTTTTGATATCTTTACAGGGGTTTGAAATATCTATATACAACAATATGGAAACCCTGGATAGTTTTATTATTGGATTAAGTAGTTCATGCAAGTACTTTGGGAAGAATATCCCCAAATGGTTCCTGTATGGATCATCTGGCTTTGGTTCAAGAATCACATTAACTATGAATGTGAAAACAGGTAAAGAGATTGGACACCCATCCTCAAATTATATTTGGGATATTGTTTCATTTGCTCAGCAATGTTTAGAAAATACAGGAATAAATTGGAATTTATTTATTGGTGATGGTTATTTTACAGATGCTAGATTGACGGCAGTTCAACGATTGAACTCTTATTCTAAGATAAATCTGATAAGACCAGAGGAGATGGAGGGAATTTTAATACAGGGTCCCTACGTTACAGCGCACCCCGATGGATCTTGGATATATGGAGATAACTTCAAGGATCAGAACCATCCTGATTATGAAATTATGCCATTCGGTCCTGTAGTATTCAAAATAACTGATGTAACGGAAAAACAGATGAATTTTCCATATTCAACACTAATTTATCTCATTAACACTTTAGAGAGGGGAGAAGAACCAATGGAAACAATAGGGATTGGTAATTATTCTGCAGTCTCTGGTTGGAAAGCTTATGCCAGGTGGATACAGGCATACACCGTTCCATTGAAAGGGATCAGACATGATCACTTGAAAAATCTTGCACCCATAATAAGAGAAAGAAGAAGTGAATTTGCAGTTTACTGGCGAAATTTATCCTCAGAATTGAATAATAAAGTAGAAATTACGTTCGCCGAAAATTTGGCAAAGGCATATCAGAATCTAATTCCATTTCTGGACAATATTATTGAAAGTGGTGAAACAATTGAAACAATTCGTGATTTGTACTTTGAAGAACAGAAGATATTGCCAATCTACAAAAGAATAGGAAATCATATCAAAAATTCGCGGATAATAAGATGATAAACCCCTCTCAGGATAATTCAACATTTACTCACTCTTTTCTTCTTCTGAATTTTCTTTGTTATCATCTGGATTACCATCTTTTTCCTCACCCTGATTAGACGAATGTGGGATTTGCTGGTTTTGAGGATCCGCATATGTTCTCGGTTGAGTTTGTGGTTCTTGTTCTGATGGTTGATTTGGATTCTGTTGATATGGTTGTTGTTGATTTTGATTTGGCCATCTTGTTTGGGGAGGCGGATGCTGTTGATATTGATTTGGCCAGCGTGTTTGGTGTGACGGATGTTGCTGGTATTGGTTTGACCATCTCGTTTGCTGATGTGCAAACTGCATTTGCCATTTTTGAGCTTGCCATTGCTGCTGTTGCATTATCTGCCTTTGTTTATATTCTAAATACTTCTTCTTAGCCTCATAGTAACCCCTTTCATATGCTTGTCTATCCAAAGTTATTGCGGATGATAGTTCATTTTTTAAAATATATATACTTACAATTATAACACCGATTATACCTAAAATAAAGAAATTTCCGAGATATGTTGCTCCATTCCACATTGCATGGAGCGTGATTGAACGCCAGATCTGTTGATATTTGTTTTGAGTTAGGCCTACCTTGTATTGACCAACGCCTGCACCCATTAAGCCGGTATATAATGGATGACCAATGATTTGAGTTAATGATCGAAAGGTAGTAATTGTCAATCCCAAGAAAATTCCACCATCGGAAGAGTATAGTGCGTAAAATCCATAAACTAAATTTTCAGCTGCGGCAAATCCTGAACCCACCATTGCTCCATAGATTAATCCATCAAGTGGTCCATCAAAATCATCGTTTCGAGAAAGATATATAACCATCCAGCCTTTACAGAATTCTTCTACAACTGGAGCAAGGAGTACGGCAACAAGTATTGAATTTACTGGAATAATCAATAATCCAATCAACGATAATATCATTGCAGGGATAACTGAAAAGATACCTAATAAAAAGGCATAAAATACTCTAGTGATTGGTTCTGGTTCATATTTATCCCTAGTATAATAAAATAAGATGGTTAGAAATGTGAAAAAAAGGACGATAATAAAAATTAGAACCCAAACATAGGATCCATCAATCCAATTTGAGAACAAACTCATTAAGCGATCACTTATTCTACAATAAGCTAATTGTTTGACTAACTTATAATGGTTGACAAATAGACCAATTTAATTCATTACTATTATTTTTTCTAATTTATTTCTAGTCATTCCCGATTATAACTTGAAATTCTCTTAAATTTTTGATATTGTCAAAATCTTGCTCTTCTTTTGCTAATTCAATAATTTCACTATTATTCGGTCCCTGCATAGTAATTTCCAAGAATTTTAGACTTAGATCGATTTTTGATAAGCGTGAGTACAAACAAGCCAAATTATAATTAGCTTGATGAAGGTCAGAGTTTATTGCTAATGACTTTTTATAAGATTCAATTGCTTGATCTAACCGATTTAATTCGGTAAATGCAATGCCTTTGTTGTACCAAGCTTCGAAATAATTTGTTTTCAACTCTATTGCTCTATTATATGAGTGTATTGCTTCATTAAAACCTTTCAGATCGAGATGAGTATTTCCTTTATTATACCAGAGGGATGGAATATTGGGAGCTTCAATGGATGCTTCTTGGTATCTCTTTAGTGCTTCTAGAAAGTTACCATCATCTGCCAATACATTGGCTAGATTATACAAAGCTCTCCCATCTTTTGGTTTTAATTTCAAGGCTTCTTCAAAGAATGAGATTGATTTCGAATGGTCTCCAACTTTGTGTAATTCAATTCCTCTATCATATAACCTTTTGAATTCATATGATTCTGTCATTACTGATGTGAATTTGATAATACTGATTATTTAGTCTATCGTTTTGTTTTCCAAAAAAAATGGGCTGGCATGTGAATCGTAAACTGATTTACCTAACATATATAACGAAGCGATAAATGCGGGGGGTGGGATTTGAACCCACGAACCTCTAAAGGACAGGATCTTAAGCCCCGCGCCGTTGGCCAGGCTGGGCGACCCCCGCAGAGTGCATTTTACAGCAAATGTGAAAAAGTGGACTCGGAGAGATTTGAACCCTCGGCCTCCTCCAATATGGAATTCAATTAATTCTTGAATCACGCCAAGGAGGTGCTCTACCAGTCTGAGCTACGAGCCCGATTCTGTCATAGAAAACCAAATGGATTTTCTCATTTTACCAATGTAATTTTCCTTTTTATGAATTTAGTTTAAGATTCCTGCTAAAAATTAAAGTTGGAGAAATATTATTGTAAATTATGGAAAAGATAGATACAGGATTACCACTTGATTTTCACCCGGATGGAACCCCTATTTTCCAAAGGGGGGATTTTATTAGACCGGCGAGACCGATGGATGATGGCGTAATTTATGATAATTTGATGTTACCGGAGCATAAACATCTTCGACCGGAACTAAGATTCAACATGATCCAGATCCTTGGCAATCTGGGAACTGAATGGGCAAAAAATGTCATGTTGGGTAAAAGCTATCCAGACGAGAAAAGGGGCTTTGTTTTCGGTAGGGTGATACAGGCACTCGATAGTAACTGTAGGGTAATACTGCAAAGATGGAATAAGCCTGGAGTGGTCACTGATTTTGTTATGCTTACGATGCAACCTCTGCAACTAGCCCTTGTTCCTCCAGTATATGAAACCATTCTATGTAATGCATCAGATGAATTTCCTGCCAGATTTTTTGAGTTACATGCCAAAGAGGAAATGAGAAATACTGATGTTATTCATAATCTGGAAGGATCTGGTTATTTATTAAGAAATGATGGTCATTTGATTCCCAATAAAAATTATATTGAATTACCTATACCACGCATTCATCCAGGGCTTGATGGGTTTAAATTTATGCAAAGACGACCATTATACGAGATGGTAACCAGTTATCCTAAAGGATTTGATTTTATAGATCCACCACGGGATGAATTCTTTGTAGGTGCAATTTGATAAAGTGATAATTATTTCACAAAATAATACTAACAATATAATACAAGACAACTATTGATGGTTTTATGTCCTATCATGATGATGAATTCTACCAACCTGGATTTGAATTTGATCCAGATAATTATGTTTTAGTCGATTTTGACGTTCATACATCTTCAGATAATATGGAGAGAGTTTATAGGGAAATTCCTGCAGAGAGCTCGGTCGGTACCTGGCAGAAGGTAGCCCAAATGACGGATCTGATCCTAAAAAAGCTATCTGCCAAAACCTACGCAGTTGAGAAGATATCAAGTACATTCTCAAGAATTAAAGTTGCGTACCCCCTTGAATTATTTGAACCCAATAATATTCCCCAGATGCTGAGTTTATTTGCTGGTAATGTATTTGGGATGAATTCAGTTGATAATTTGAGAGTCACTGATGTACAAATACCCAATGAACTGGTTAATTCATTTCCTGGACCTGCAATTGGCCCTCAAGGGATTTATGATATTCTTGGGATCAAAGAGGGACCGATTTTAGGATCGATTGTTAAACCAAAATTGGGTTCTCCACCCGATATTCATGCACAAACTACATATGATACTTGGAAAGGTAAAGATGGAATGGGAGTAACCTGGATCAAAGATGACGAACCTCAGACCGATCAAGATTTTTGTCCATTCGAAGATAGGATTGCCAAAGTGCTGGAATTTGCTGATAAAATCAAAGAAGAGCAAGGAAGGCAGGTAATTTATGCTTGTAATATTACCGGGCCAATTAATGTGATGGAAAAACGAGCAGAATTTGTGGTTGATCATGGGGGAAAGTGTCTGATGGTGGATGTGATTACAACTGGTTTCAGTGCGGTCCAGCACATTAGGGAACAGAATTATGGTTTACCCATACATGCTCACCGGGCTATGCACGGGGCAATAACGAAGCACCCTCAACATGGGATGCATATGAAAGTTCTTGCGAAAATTTTTCGTTTGACTGGTGTGGATGGCATTCATACTGGAACAATATTTGGGAAGATGGGATCAGGTAGATTAGAAGAGGATAAAGAGGAAACCTTTACAAGTAACAATGCTTTGCTGGATCAAGAATTTGGGAATTTAAAACAAGTGATGCCAATAGCGTCCGGGGGTGTTGGAGTGGGTAATATTGGCAAGATCATTGACGCTCTTGCACCCCATGTTGTGATAACTGCAGGAGGAGGGATCCATGGTCATCCAGATGGATCTGCTGCAGGTGCCAGTTCCATTGTTCAAGCCGCTGAAGCTGCGAAGCTGGGAATAATTGAATTTAAGGCTCTAAAAGCTTGGGCTTCTGTTAATGAAAAACAGGAATTAATGAGAGCATTGTCGCACTAGAATAAAAATCATATTCATAAATTGAGGAAAAAAAAAGATATTGACTAAATGATAATTTTTATTATCTATAGTAAAATTGATTATTTTATCATTTGAGGGAGGGAAATAACGCTTTGATAGATTAATATACTTTTTTTAGTTTAACTAATTTGGCATAACTATTTTGTAAGTCTGCTTGTATAATTATAATGATAATAACTGATTTTAGGAAGCTAGTATATGATTAAAATTCCCCGACCCACAAAACAAATATTAGAATTTATTAAAGTGCAAGAAATTACCACTCCTGAACAGATACAAAGACACTGTATAGGATTTAACAGCAAAGACATAAAATATGCTTTAAGGAGACTTCGGGAAAAAGGGATAATAAAGAAAATTCCAAATTTAGGCGATATGCGAAGAGTTTTTTATCGAATTGCAAATGTAGATGAATTTTCAGAATCACTTCTTGGACTTAAGCCTAATGAAACAAACTTTTTTATATCGGTTCTAGGCATCTAATTCTTTAATTTACAGTATGTTGGATTCTGCATTGTCAATGATACAATAAAACTATGTGATTTCATTATAATAAACTACTCACCATATGGAACCCATATGTTTTTGATTTCAGTTGCTTTCCTTAAGAATTCTTCACCCTTACTGTGCTTTGCTTTCATCCAGTCACGATATTTACCATAATTTAACCAAGTTCTCTTCATATTTTCCGCAGCGTCATACTCAATTGTTTTACACATTTCTTTTGATCCCCAGTACCAAATGCAATCAACATCATCATGATTGGCTAATACTTTTGCTAATTCATCTCGTTTACCTGTAACAATATTTATAGTGCCATCTGGAACGTCGGAGGTTTCTAAAACTTGATAAAAATCAGTGGCCAGTAGTGGATATTTTTCCGATGGGATAACAATTACCCTATTACCCATGGTGATTGCTGGTATAACCGTAGATACAAAGCCAAGTAACGGGTATTCCTCTGGACAACATATACCCATCACACCAATTGGTTCTTTCATAGCTAGGGTTACATTCCTGAAGGGAGTGTTGTGGACACCACCATCATATTTGTCAGCCATTGCTGCATAGTAATAGATACGTTTGATGGATAGATCAACCTCTTTTTTGGCAAATTCTTTGGTACATCCTGTGACATCCATAATTCTTTGAATAAACTCATCTGCACGGTAAATAATATTTTCAGCAATATAATAAATTACTTGAGCCCGATTGTGTCCTTTCATGAAAAGCCATTTTTTATCCTTGTGGGCAGCTTCTACTGCATTTCGAATATCTTTTCGATTGCCAAATCCAACCTCTCCAACTACTTTTCCCTGTGGATTGGATATTGTCAGGCTATATCCCTGATCAGGTCTTACTTGTTTACCACCAATATACATCTTAGCTGTTTTATCAATTGATGGGATTGATACGTCAGTTTGGTCATCCTCTACCTCATTAAGAGGAATTTTTTGAGGTTCATTGGTAAATTCTGCTTCCCATTTTGGTCTTAAAAAATCCCAAATACCTTCAATACCCCCTTCTCTCCCGAAACCTGATTCTTTGTAACCACCAAAGCCTGCTGCGGCATCGAATAGATTATGACAATTTATCCATACCACGCCAGCTTTTATTTTTGGAGCAATATCCAATGCTAGATTTATATTTTCTGTCCAAACACTTGATGCCAAACCATATCTACTATTATTCGCCAATTCAACTGCTTCAGCTGGTGTTCTAAAGCTCATTGCTGTGAGAACCGGTCCAAATATTTCTTCAATTACTATTGTACTAGTAGAAGAAACATTCGTAAATAGAGTTGGTGGGTAGTAATAACCATCACTTGGACATTTTGATGATGGTTGCCATTTTATACCCCCCTCTTCCTCTCCAATTTTTACATAACGATCAATTGTTTCCCACTGTTGTTTGTCCACTACTGCACCAATATCAATTGCTTTATCCAAGGGATCCCCAACACGTAGAGTATCAATTCTTGCTTTAATTTTCTCAATTACTTTATCTGCCACACTTTCTTGTACAAGTAAACGACTACCTGCACAACAGACCTGACCTTGATTAAACCAAATCGCATCAACAATCCCCTCTATTGACGAATCAAGATCTGCATCTTCAAAAATAATTACTGGAGATTTTCCTCCTAGCTCTAGGGTTATTTTTTTACCAGAACCTGCGATTTGTCTCCTAAGAATTCGACCAACTTCAGTTGATCCCGTGAAAGTAATTTTTGCAACATCTGGATGATCTGCAATATAACTACCTGTTTTACTGCCACTCCCGGTGGTTAGATTAAAAACACCTGGAGGTAAACCAATAGTTTCACAGATTTCTGCAAATAAGATAGCTGTTATTGAGGTTAATTTTGCTGGCTTGATAACTACAGTATTACCAGCAGCCAATGCGGGAGCAACTTTCCAAGCAAATATTAGCAGTGGAAAATTCCAAGGAATAATTGCACCTACAACACCCAAGGGTTCATACTCACTTAACTGGTCATCAATTAGTTGTGCCCAACCAGCGTGGGCCAAAAAATGACGAGCAACAAGTGGAATATCTATATCCCTTGATTCACGAATTGGCTTTCCATTGTCCATCGATTCCAAAACTGCAAAAAGCCTAGAATTTTTCTGTATTTGCCGGGAAATTGCATATAAATACCTAGCTCTGCCATGACCTCCCAAAGCGATCCAATGAGGTAATGCTGTCTTTGCAGCTGTTACAGCAGCATTTACATCTTCTTTTCCTGCTTCTGCAATTTTCGCCATGACCTCCTTATTTGATGGATTTATAGTTTCAAAATATTTTTCATCTTTCGGGATTACCCATTTTCCGTCAATATATAGATTAAATTGACGATCATGGGAATCAAACCACTTATTAGCCAGTTCCTTACTTTCTGGGGCTGGACCATATTCCATTTTTTCAAATATTTCTTTAATCTCCATAATACACACCTTAACTAATTGGATGCCGATAAAAAGCACTATACCTCCCAGTTAGATTATGTTCCAACTGTCTTTCGATATCAGCAAGTAAACTGGAAACACCGAACCTGAATAATTCTGGTTTCAACCAGTTATTTCCCAGTTCCTCTTTCATCAGAGCTAACCAGACTAATGATTGTTTTGCAGTCCGTATCCCACCTGCAGGTTTGAAACCGACCATATAACCCGTTTTTTCATGATAGTCACGTATAGCCCTTAACATAACCAAACTCACAGGAATGGTTGCATTTATTCCTTCTTTTCCCGTGCTCGTTTTGATGAAATCAGCACCAGCGGCTTGACAAATCAAACTAGCTTTTGCAACATTCCTTAGAGTAGCAAGATCTCCAGTACCAAGGATTGTTTTTAGATGAGCTGCTCCACAAGCTTCTCGAAATGCGGAAACTTCTGAATAAAGTTGTTCCCATTTACTTGATAGAACTAAATTTCTATCAATGACAATATCAATTTCACTAGCACCAGCTCTCACGGAAGCTTTTATTTCGTCGATTCTCTGCTCAAAAGGGGTTTGACCAGCAGGAAATCCTGTTGAAACAGCAGCAACGGGTATCTCAGACCCTTTTAATGCTTTTACGGCTGTTTTTACAAAATTATGATATACACATACTGCACCAACTTTAATTTCGAGGTCTTTTACTCCTAAATCTTCCAATAAATCCTGTCTAATTGGTTGAATTGCTTTTGCACATAATCTTTTTACCCTACCTGGTGTATCATCTCCAGATAGTGTGGTTAAATCTATGCAAGTTACTGCTTTTAGTAACCAAGCTGCCTGCCATTTCTTTTTAATAGACCTTCTCTTGCCAATAGTACTGGCTCTCCATTCAATAGCACTTTTATTAGCCTGAATTGCTTTGATCCAATCCAATTCGAGTGGCATACCACGATTTCTGCTCAGTTGAGAGGTTTCAGATCTTTCCTCTAGGAGATCTGTTTTTTTTTGGGCAGTCATTCAACATTTCTTCCTTTATACTATCAAAACGAAATAAATCAATTATTATAAAGAGTAACTTTATCTCATTTTACATCGATAGATCAGTGGACAAAAATATTGCAAAAGAAGCCTATATCATCCAAGGATAGGTATTGCGCACAACTTCATAGACCAGAGCTGGAGGAAAAACACCGACTTCACAAATCATTGCATCAATTAGATTCCTGGAAACACTCTCAAAAGCAGGATTTAAAACCTTCAGATTATCTGGTGCTTCTGGCCAATCCTTTGTAATTTCCTCATCGTCTCGCATTTCAACGATGGTTCTACTACCAAATAGTGTATCAGAATCAAATTTAAGTAATGAACCAGCAACATAGAATGGGATATCGGATTCTTTTGCTGCGAGGGCCAGTAATCTAGAACCGATTTTATTTAATATGGTTCCCTGACTAGTAACCGCATCCAATCCTATGACAATCACATCGATGGATTCCTTTCTAGCAATCCATCGCATTGCGCTATCAACAACTTGAGTGGTAGGAATCCCTGCATTCACTAATTCTTTAGCTGTTTTTCTCCCCTGGTATCGTGGTCTTGTCTCTGTACAGATTGCTTTAATTTTTTTCCCAAGTTCATGGGCTCTAACAAAAATTGCAGAAGTTATTGAAGAGTGGCAATGTGTCATTACAGTATAGCCGTCCTGTATAACTTCGGAACCGTTAGTAATTATCGTTTCTTTTGTTGATCTTAAAAGGTCCACATAACCATTAGCAGAACTAATTGCCTTATTTTCCATCGTCTCCAATCCCATATCTGAAACCGCATTCATATCGTAAATTACTTTCTTTAAACCGTTTCTCATAGCTGGTTCTGTTGGTCTGGTATTAATTATTATATCTCGGGCATGATTAATTTTTTCAAGAAATTCGTTTTCACCAAGTGAAGTTGATAAACGATTTATGTAGTTTGAGAATGCCGTTACACCTTCAATTGCAATGTTGGTCGCTCCTTGTATAGTTAAATCTTTAATATCCTTGACAACAGCTTTGAGTTGCTCCATAATTTATAAAAAGTATTATCATTTATTAATAGATGGGAATTTGGATATAGAAATATTAGTGAACGGGTAATCCAGTAGCCACATCTTTATCTGGTTGGATTAATGACATGGTTTCATTATTATCAACAGCAAGAAGCATCCCATTGCTAATGACTCCTTTGAGTTTCCTTGGTTTCAAATTGTCAATAATAATTATTGTTTTTCCTTTAAGAATGTCGGGGGAATAATGCTCTGCGATCCCTGCAACTAATGTGCGATCCTTTGTTTTACCATCATCAACAGTCAGCACCAGTAATTTATCTGCTTTAGGATGAGGTTTTACGTCAAGTATTCTTGCTGATATCAATTTAACCGAAGAAAAGGTTTCATAATCAATTAAATCCTCTTTAGTTTTTTTCTTAATCTTTTCGTGTCTCTTTTCTTTTTTCGACTCGGTAGTACCATATGTGTCCTTGAGTTTTTGAATTTGTTGATTAGAGATTTTTTTGAAAAGGTTATCATAAGATTCGGGGATCTCTCTTGATTCTAGAGCATCCCAATCGATTACTTCTGGTAACCTAGCCATATGTACGTCTTCGCTATTTAGCCCTAACGAATGAAAAATGCGCTCGGCACTTGTTGGAGCAATTGGGGCAAAGAGTATAGCAATTGACCTTAAAGCATGAGCTATGGTTGAAACAGTAGTGGCAGTATCTTCTAGATCAACCTTAACTGTTTCCCATGGTTTTTTCGCTTGAAAATATTTATTACAATCTTGCCAGAATTTTCGTAGGGCTTTCAGTGGTTTTTGAAACTCAATCTGATCAAATGCTTTCTTATATTCTGCTCGAATTTTTTCCAATTTCTCATGCAAATGTTTCTCTTTCTTTCCAATCGTGGACTTTGGGACACATCCATCAAAATTCCTATGAATAAAGGTGATACAGCGATTTAGAAGATTACCAAGTAAATTATTGAGATCACTGTTTACTGCCCTTTGAAAACCTTCCCATTGAAAATCAGTATCCATCCTTTCTGGAGCAATTAGAAGTAGATAGTATCTCCAGTAATCGGCTGGGTATAATTCCAACGCGGTATCGGTGAATATTCCTCGATTTTGGCTAGTGGAGAATTTTCCACCTTCAAATGTTAGCCATTGAAATCCCTTTAGAGTCTGTACCAATATAAATTGGTTGTCTTCCGCTTTGCCTTCATTTCTCCCGATAATCGATGAAGGAAAAGTTACACTATGAAATGGGACGTTATCTATTCCCATAAATTGTATCAATTTAGTATCTTTAGATTTCCAGTATTTCTCAAATAATTCGGGTTTTTTCTGAATTTTATCTGCCCATTTCTTGGTAATGGATATGTAACCAATTGGTGCATCAAACCAAACGTAAATGACTATATCCTCGTATCCCTTAATTGGTACTTCTATGCCCCATTTAAGGTTACGAGTTATTGCTCTTTCTTTTAGACCCTCTTTAAGCCATTTTTTCGCGATTGATAACGACGTAATTGGCCAGTGATCTTGATTTTCTATCCATTCTTCCACTTTCGGTTGAAGTTTAGGAAGATCAATATATAGATGCCGAACCTCTCTACCTTCGATATCGCTACTACCAGAGATGACTGATTTGGGTTCGATCAGATCTGTTGGATCCAACAAGGTTGTGCATTTTTCGCATTGATCACCACGAGCTCTTTCAAACCCACAATGGGGACAAATTCCTATGACATACCTATCAGGTAAAAATCTATCATCTACTATTGAATACAGTTGAACACTGCTTTTTTCCTTAATATATCCATTCTTACTTAATTCCAACAGAATTTCCTGGGTTATCTCATGATTTTCTACATCAGAAGTGCGACCAAAATAATCGAATTTAAGATTAAATTGCTCATAAATCTGTTTTTGAGTTTCATACATCATATCACAGTACTCTTTTACAGGTTTTCCGGCCTCTAATGCGGAAATTTCTGCTGGTGTTCCATGATCGTCAGTCCCACAGATGTAAATTACATCTTTTCCCAATAATCGTAAATATCTAGTATATACATCTGCAGGAAGTAAAGATCCAATTAAATTACCAAGGTGTTTTACTCCATTGATATAAGGAAGTGCACTAGTAATTATATAGCGTTCTGTCAATTAACATCACCTAAAAAAATAATATAAAAGAACTGAGGAGTACTGGATTGAGGTAAGTAATTTCACGTGCTCATAACATGATAAAAATTTTTGATTGGAATACCATTTGGTATTCACCAGGTAGTTGATTCAATTTCAGTTCCTCAAGTTATATCTCCTATTAATTAGATATAAGTCTTTAGTTGATTAATAATATACCTTCTGTATAACTAGTTTAATTATTAACTAACCACCACCAGCTGGAGGAACTATGGTAATTTCATCATTTGGAGATAGTTGGACTTTGGTGTACTGATCAAAAGTGATCTTTTCACCATTTATCGCAATCATTATATTTTTTAGTACCTGACCGTTTTGGAACAAATATATGTCGGTCATAGAATATTTTTCAGCAAAAACTTTCAAAGCCTTCGATAATGTACAATCCTGATTTACCTCAATGACGATTCTTGAATTACCCATTGCTTCTCTAATCATCGCAAATGATCTAATTATTACTTCCACGGATTGCATTTTTTATCTTGATTAATGAAAATTTCATTATATGTTAGTTCTTTTGAACTCGATATACCATCAATTTTCTTTATCGAAAGTGAATATATTGGTAAAACTTTGATACAACTTAGAATCCCGATCTAATGAAGGAGATATTGAAGATAATTGCAAAGGAAACATACGTATAGCTGATGATATCTCGTGAACATTTCGAATTATTGGAAATGGGAGTTCCCTCTCTGAATTAACTTTGGCAATATTTCCAAGCCGTTCAAATCTATAGTAGGAGGCTGCAACCGATTTTTTGTAGAGTTCAGAATTATATAGTTGATCGCTCATGGTCTCTTCCTTGTCAGAACTGACTTCTTGCTCTATGAAACTCTCTAGTCCCTTAGTTAAATCAAGATAACCAAAAATAACATCATCTTCAAGCATTCCCGAGAGTGATGATGAATCTGAAGACGTTTGTTTTAATGATAATTCAATATTTACAACAATTTTTTTGATATTTTTGACATCAAGCAATTCTTGAAATTTCCAATCGCTTATCATTTGATTAAATCTATTGGTTATATCCTCTCGGTCTTTTGATCCGCCAACATCTTTTGTTCTCCAGGTTGATGATTGCTTAATTTCATCCATAAATAATTCTACAAAATAATACATATTGATATAGGTAAGAAATGCCTTTTCTTTCATATTCCTCTCAAAATAACCTCTCGCAATTTGCACAAAACATATGCTGATTATGGGTGCAACAACCATTAAGGCTTCATTATATAGTTGATCTGATGATAAAAAGAATTGCAACCATTCTCCAGCAAAAAATAACAGAACTTCATAGCTGTCTATATCTAACACTCCTGTTTGCTGGATAGATCTCATCAAATAATCCATTAAAGTACTTATTACTTTAATTATCTCATTTTCAAAGGTTGTTGATAAAATAATCGAAAGTGTTTCTTCTGTCTCCTTATCAATTTTTTCATGGATTTGTTTAAATGGGTAGGTTCCTAGACGAAGGTTCATATCTAAATCAAATATTATTGCCTTATCTTCACCATATAACCGAACTATCATTTCTTTGCTTAAATCAACTAATTTTTGTTGATATTTGGAATCATATTCTTCAATTCCAAGGTGAACAATATGTTGAGTTGTTGAAACCAAAATTTGTTCGATGCCTTTCTTCACCTCATTCTGAATCTTAATACGCTCAAAATACTGAAAATATTGTTTTGCAGTGATCTCATTAAGAGACGGTAGATTATAATACATGGACAGATAATCAAAAATTGTTTTTTGCAGAGTTAATGAAATCTCTCCAATCTGATTTAACAAGTCTGAACGGGTTTTACCTACGGGAAATTCAGATGAATGAGATTTTAATATAGGAATTATGTGTGAATACCCAATAAAAATATAATTCAGAACCAGTGGATGCAGATCGCCTTCGATTAGAAATCGGAACCAGGTTTTTATATTTACTTCTTTGGGTTGGATAAAATTCGAGATTAACCGTCCTAATAATCGCCTACGGATTATGAAATCCGTTTGAGAATTAAATACATGATATCCAATTATTGAATAGCCTGCGCCAAATAAGTATCGAAATGAAGTAATTTCTTGTTGAGATAATTTTTCAACCTCTCTCCATCTTTTATCGACTAATTCATCCGCACGAGATACTGCATCCTTTCCTAAATTTACGTAAACTTCAGTAAATATTAAACTTAAGGCTACCTTTTGGTATAAATTATAATTCGGGTTATCAAGATGTTCAGTAAATAGATTAGTGATGGTCGTAATTAGTGGTGAATATTTTCTAGTTCCTTCCACCTCAATGTTTGAATTATAATACTCGACTAAAGAACTATAAAACAACCAAAGCTCTTTAAAGCTCCAATAATGGAATTCAGAGCTCATCTTATTTAATAATTCATTTTTATTCAGTGAACTTATATCATTGGTTTCAATGAACTCCTTTACTAATGGTTCAATATGGGGTTCAAAATCCCATTTAATGATTGTAGAAAATACCTCTCGAAAACCTTTATCAAATTTGAAATCTGGTAATTTCCAACTTGGTACATGGTTTTTATCAATTTTAACTATAAGAGAGTCAACATCAACTGTATGCCAACCCGGATTCTTTTTATTCGCGTAAAGGACATGTCTACAAAAATCAGCCAATTCATTTTTTTTCATACTAGAGAGAACATTTTGCAATCTGTGACCTTCTAATTCACTTCGTAAATTAATGTCTGAATTATCCGTAATATACTCAAAAATGTTCTCAAATTTTGCAGAATGTAATCTTCCTACAGTCGCAAATTCATATGGATCAGTGGGGTTTTTGTCAATGTTTGAAATATCAGGTAATTTTAAAAAGCCAACCGGGACAAGATTCATCATTGATCCACCTGTAATTTATACTCTTATTAAACAGGAATGTTTGGCTATTTGAATTTTATTAGTGATAACAGTTTACATTAATAAGCATTTTATTTGGGATAATCATTTTTATCTTTCATCCATATTATTATACTTCAAATGGAACGATATAGCGTTAATCCATGCGAATAAATTTATTTAACTTAATATTAGAAATATTCGAATGACTTATAGGTAATTATCGAATGATTTATTTTTGATTTATTAGGATATAATTTAATATTGATTCCCACAAGAAAAAGATCGAGTTACAAAGTTATTCTGATAGGGGATCCTCGAGTAGGTAAAACATCGATTAGACGAACATATCTTGGAGAAGGATTTGAACATAATTATATGATAACCCTTGGAGCTGATTTTGCAGTAAAACGAATAGGAATCGATGTGCTTCAAATTTGGGACCTCGGAGGCCAGACAATTTATAAAAACGTCCGAAGAGGATATTATTCTGGGGCCGATGGTGCGATTATTGTTTTCGATATTTCACGTCCGAAAACCTATGAAAGTATCAACAAGTGGATCGATGAATTATCTGAGAAAATATCAAGTAGGATCCCTATAATTTTGGTGGGTAATAAGTCAGATTTGCGGGACGTTATTGACAATAGTATTTCGACTGAAACAGCATTAAAATATTCGCAGGAGCTAATGTTAAAGATGCGATCAACAATAATATATATTGAATCTTCTGCGTTGACCGGTGAAAATATTACCGAGGTATTTGACAATCTTGTCGATCAGATTGACCAAAGTAAACTTATGCAAGAAGGAAGATAAGGAATACACAAAATACTATTAATTTCATTCAAGTGAAATATAATTTGGTTAAGAATCACTTTTCCATAATAATGTGATTTACTTTAGAAGATTTAAGAGTTAACTTAAGGAGAAAATGGTTTTTCTTAAGCAGTTAAACCGATGAATTGAAATTTCCTGAAATATGGAATAATTATGGAAAA
>CAZRLL010000066.1:10147-16982 GCA_964600735.1 uncultured archaeon | reverse complement strand
AAATTGCTCTATCAGATCGTCTATCATCAAAGTTATTTTTTTATTTGACTATTTAAAGTCGGAAATTCACTTCACCCTTTTTAGCAATTGTCCTTGAGTAATGATCGCTGCTGATATATTTTCTACTTTCAATTTAGTCTGTCTAGCCCTCTTTATATCAAAATTGACTATGTTATATTATGAAAAAATTAGTACATTTCCGGATCAAAGAGATAGATTCAGTCAAGGATATTGATATCAATTACGTTAATTCATTTATAGGAGTGATTATTCAGGTTAATTCGGATTCAATTGATGTGTCTTTTGATAAGAAGCTTGTCAATCTGGTCAATTATGATATCCGTGAAACGTGTAAGGTTGGCGTCAGAGGTAGGATATTTGTGCTAATGGATTCCAAGGATCAGGGGAGATTGATTGCTTTCAGTCCCATGAGCGAAGATCAAATAAAGAGGTACCACAGAATGCAGGAAGTGGAGCTTTATGCCTAGTATTGTTACGGTTAGTGAACTTAACAAGGTTCCAGATATTGACCAAGTTCGGATGATGGGGACTGTGCTTACAGTAAATCGCAAGCACTATGCTGATTCCACTATATACACTAACATTGTTATTGCGGATTTTTCTGGAAGTATGATATATCTTAGATGCTGGGAGAAGAATAGAGAAATCCTGAAATATGTGTTGCCTGGTGATATAATTGATGCCATCGGTAGAATCAGGATCTATCAGGGAAATTGTTACATACATGTTGATCTGGCAAAAACGGTTGACATTGATTTTGAGATCCTGAGAAGATTACAGAGGATAAATCCCAATCGAAAACCAATAGCCAAACATAGCTTACTTACCCGGTTGATTATTAAATTTAGAGCAGTATTCTGTCATTTTCTCAATCCGGTAATAAATTAAACTTGACGCTTCCATATTAGCTACTGTTTATTATACATGTTTCTTTAACACCGGAAATTCCAGGTACTGTATAACCTGCTATTTAATATCCTTATATATTATCTATTCAATAACTAATATTGATGCCAGATAAGTTATACACGATTCCTGAATTTTTAAAACAGAATGGTAAATTAGAATTAGATGGTTACTATTTTCTGCTTTTTGATGTGGGCGATACTCTTATTTCCTCATTCGATTATATCGCTGGTACTTGGGATAGAACTCTCTCTGAATTTGGACTGGATCCTTTAAAATTCCTTAAAGTCTATCCAAGCAAATTATTCATTGATGAGGGGGCTTTCTGTAATCAGGAGAAGATGGAATATGTATTTGGAAAATTAAGTTGGGATTTTACTGATATAGCGGAGATCTTGTCAAGATACCAGGAAAATTATAGGTATTTATTACATGGTGAACTTAGAGATGATCCCAATGGCACATTCAAATTTCTTGATAAGTTAAAAAATGATTATAGGCTGGGAATATTGAGTGATAATTCGATTGTTACCAAGAATGAATGGTTAAGGGCACTTGAAAAGAATGGATTTGAAAATATCTTTGAATTTTTTATAACTTCTGAAGAGGTTGGTGCTTGGAAACCTGACAAAAAGATGTTCAAGGAAGCCTTGGAATTGATGGGGGGTGATCGTCATGAAGCAATCTATTTCGGTGATAATTTGGAAAGAGATACAGCAGCATATAGACATGGTATGCAGTTTTGTTATGTAACAGGATTTAAGAAATCGGTGAATACTGATGATTTGAGATCCTATCTCAATTTACCTTTTATTAATAGTGAATATATTATATCAAGTTAAATATATAATACAAACCAGCAATTATTAAAAGGAGTCTCATTAATAAAAATACATTGGGTGGCAAGGATTTATTCCTATTAGATTATTTCTCTAGGATAGAGAAATAATTCGATGTCTATGAGGAAACTAGATCTATTCAATTATTTGATGATAATCATCCTATCCAAAATCACCAATCTTCTCCATTAGTGAGGAAACTGAGTGTATTCTCTCATAATTCTCTGGTCTTTTGTATTTTTTCTTGTATATTCTACCCCGACTCAGATAGTGGGGATCCTCAATTATTTTATTACAAATTGTGGATAATTGGTGGGCATTGTGATAATATAGACCCACGGCAAATTTTCCTCCATCTAAAAAGTATTTACTCTCTTGCATTATTTTGCATCCAAAGCAGTCACAAAAATCTGCTTTGGTTATGTAAACGTATTTTCCCTTATCAGTTAAATATTTACGAGTGGCTGTTTTGTAATAAATTGATGAAGTATCCACGGTATCATATGAATTTTGAACAAATAGATTGACAAGTGTGAATATCCCGTATAATCCAAACGCGTGTAGATAACTTATCTTTCCTGCTCTTATTATATATTCTGAAACTTGAAGCACGTATTTGAAGCGATTGAGATCATGGAAAGCCAGGGGGAGCAATCCACCTCTTGCTGCATTATCGACATTATTTTCCTTGATATTATCCACCATCATCTGAATTGTAGGCTTATCTAATCCCTGAATGGTAGCAACCACTTTTTCCTTGGGAAATCTGTCCAATGCAGCCTGGAGATTATCCATGGTAAATTTAATCTTGGGTTCTATATCCTTATCCTCCGGTAGGATAATCAGATCGGGTGACACAAACCAATCTGCACCTATCAGGTCATAGGCATCAAATATCTCTTTGGGAGTAAGATCCATATGTGGTGCCACTCCTATATCCAAGAACATCTTCCGGGCTTCCATCTCAAATACTCCAGTATCTGCCATGATTTTTACATTTTTATTGAAGCCATTCTCCTGTATCAGTTCTTTTAATGTTGATCCCGATCTCTGCAATTGTTGAACTAGAAAATCATTCTTGTAGAGATCGTAAGCTGTTATCAGTACGGTATCTGAGAATTTCCAATCCTGTAACATCAAATATTCTTTGAATAAGGGGTTGTGATATGGATACTTGAAAATTAATTTACTGGTAGTGAATTCGTTCATTTTAACTCCCTAGTTATTTTCAATGATAGATTTACTACTTTTTGGTTATTAAGTAACAGGACAGACTCAGTGTTGAAAGTAAATTTATGTGGATCTATCGATATTGACTTCGTTGATTACGATAAATTCGACTACCTTTAAGATTAAAATACAATTGGCTTGTGAATAAAGAGTGAGGATTAATGAGTAATCATTCTGCAGTAGTATTTTTCTCCTATCTCTAATTAGTGATCTTGTCATCTGAAAGAGATTTTTTACACACAGGACATTGACCTTTAGTTTTTAGATATTCCAGAATATGACTATAATGGAAGTAACTATCACAATATGGGCATGTAGTTTTATTATCTTCATTACTAAAGCCACGTTTACACAGCTTACAAAAATCAAGTAATGTCTTACATTTTGTACATTGTCTAACAAGAATTGATTGTTGATCATTACAAATAGGACAAATTTGAAGGCTATCCATTATACTCTTTTTTGATGACTGCTTTCTATCTATATTTTTTGAGAATACTTGCTCTAATTCGTGATATATACCTATGGTCGGTTGCTTTCTTAAAATCTTTTTAAGAATGTTTTCACTTATTAGTTTTGTTTCATCCAACAGTTCAGATAATCGATCTAAGGTGACGTCTTTTGAAATTCTGTCTAATACTTCTTCTAAGGACTTTTCCAATTCTAATGTATTTCTTTGCTTTACTATTGTTTTTCTCGGAGTATTGAATTCCTTCTGACGTTCTTGGGTTTTTGAGGTCAACGTATATGTGGCTTTTCGTTCCGCTAGTTGAGCAGGCAGCCCTGTTTCTTCATCAATAGATAGACCTTTTAAATCAGATATTCCAAATTTTTGTTGAACGGTTTTCCACAGATCTCCAATATTGGGATCCAAAAGTTCATCAAGTGGATAATTTCCTTTTATTGTATAACCAGCAGGCATATTAAAACCATATCTGGCAATTGTATCAGCCTGCCTCCTTGCTGTTCGTTGACCAATAATGCCAAGTGAATTTGAGTATGCAAGAAACCATCTTTGCCCGGCATCATCTAAAACAAGAAGTCCATCAATGCTTTCTAATTCTAAAATTTCTCCAATTGATTCAGGATCCTTTCCCACCAATTCCTCAAGTTTTTGTGGTTCACCAGAATATAGATTAAATACTCTATCTTTGTGCGTATAAACAAAGAATTCAAGTTTAGTGTCCGAAAATTTTCTTTTTTTGATAACTGATCCTTCTTTACCACTGAACGCTTCATATAGAGATAGAATTACAGGTAGACCTTTTTCCCAGAACAAATTAAATTCATATTGACACCAATCTAAAACAGATTTTAATTGTTTAGTATTTTCAAGCAAATCACATAAATGTCTGATATGTTCTGCTTCTTCTGACTGTATTACACCCTTATAGTATTTACGAGCAGATCTATGTTCGAGATTGTCATCCCAAAACAGAGCCGCAACCTTGGTTTCTATTAATTCGCTATTTTTTAAGCAATATTTGTAAAAGGAGTCAATTTTAAAAAAGTCAAAACCAATGGATATCCGCTTTTTTTTGGTTCGGATTATAATCATGCAATTGTTTATACCAGTTGAGAATATTTGCCAAGGTTGACTAGAGGGAGTACCATCCCTCTTTAGTCTTTTCAATAATAAAGTATTGAATTCCTTCTGACATGCTTGGGTTTTTGAGGTCAATGTATATGTGAAAATTGTCTTGGAAATAAAGAGTTTGCGGATAATCGATTAGGAAATGGTAAATTCGCTCATTTTAACCCCATTAGTTTTTTCGCTTCTTCTTCACTGATAACTACCAGGTCTATGCCTTTTACCTTCTTAGCACGGTAGTATTTTTTATCAGGATACCAGGTAACATTTCCCCGGAAATATGTTCCCACCGGGTTATCTAAACGAATTTGACGAGAACATTGTACATATCCGTCTCTATGTTCTGATCCATCTATCGCTTTGACGAATTTTACTTTTATCTTGGGAGCTTTCACTCCTATATCTATTGATTGAACTATGGCATCTATTTCCATTTGTTTTCTCCTGATAATATATTTCGATGTTTTAGGTATTAAATTGGTAAGATTACAGACTCGATATCGAAAGTAACAATGTATTAGTCTGAATCCTCTGAATATTCCATTAAATTTTGATTCAACGCCTTTTAATTATCGGTGCCTACTGAAAGTGAAACTAGCGCCCACATTGGGTTTCAATCTGAATTTTCTCAAATCTTGATGGAAGTTGGTTTCATCTAGCCATGGGGTGAAAAATGGAAAAATTACTGCTATATGAAAAATTTTTTTGGGGAATTTTTGATAAATGTTTGCTTAATTTATATACTTACTATAGTTTTATCGCATGAGGGAAATGAAATCTAAATTAAAAATTCACCTACTCATTTTGTTACTATCATCCAGCTTACTATTTAATTTTAGTCCGTATGCAAGCTCGGGCGACGGGACTGATGTTACTGTCTCTGCCTACGTTGATCATGAACCTATAAGAATCAATTCTGACTCGGATTTTACTTCAGACAATGGAATAATTGGAGGCTCAGGTACTGAAACTGATCCTTACATTATCCAGGGCTGGAATATTACTACCTCAGGTGAATGGCCTGGTGTGAATGGAATATTTATTGCTGGTACAACTGCCTACTTTGTCATACGCAACTGTTGGATTGCAACGGGATATACTAATGGTGCATCTTCAACATCGGGAATAAGGCTTGCCCTAATAGCTCCTGGGTCCGCTGTGATAGAGAACAACTACTTCTCAAATAACTATGCTGGCATTTTACTACAGAGATCATCCAACAATTCGATTGTGAATAATACAGCCACAGATAACAGGCATGGTATTTATCTCTGGGAATCATCCAACAATTCGATTGTGAATAATACAGCCATAGATAACGGCAATGGTATTTATCTCGAATTGTCATCCAACAATTCGATTGTAAATAACACAGCCATAGATAACACCCGTGGTATTTTTCTCCGATTTTCTTCTAACTACAATTCGATGGTGAATAATATAGTCAATTCAAATTTTTATGGTATTTGGCTTTTTGAGTCATCCAACTACAATTCGATTGTGAATAATGCAGTCTCATTTAATAGTGGTGGTATTAATATCTATGTGTCATCCAACTACAATTCGATTGTGAATAATATAGTCAATTCAAATGCAAATTTTGGTATTCAGCTTGAAGGCTTCACTAATGATAACATCATCTATCATAACTCATTTTTTAATAGTGAAGCGTTTGATTACAGTACCAACAATATTTGGTATAGCTCTACATTAATGGAAGGCAACTGGTGGGGTGATTATTCTGGTTCCACTTCCTATTACACTATCAGTGGATCTGTAGGAGCTTTAGATCTCTACCCCCTTAATGTGGTAAATGATAATACCCCTCCAGTTATTGATAATCCTGTAGATGAAACATATATATTAGGTTTAACGGACAATATTATTGCATGGACTGCTGTAGATGAAACATCCTATGATAATTATACAATTTATCGTAATGGGATACAAATAGAGACTGCTTCTTGGAGTAATAATACAGCCATAAGTATTAACATTGACGGATTAGATATTGGAGATTATAATTATACAATCATTGTGGCTGATTATTCGGGAAATACAGTCACCGATATAGTTATTGTGATAGTGACGGAGCCGACAGCTGCTGGGATTATAAATTATATTTATAATATACCTGATTATTGGTTCACTGCGAACCCAGATAATCAAAAAGCGGAATTAAGGAACAAATTAATGGCTGCACAAAACCACATTGAAAATTCAAATTTCGCTAGTGCAATCCGCATAT
>CAZRLL010000066.1:0-10137 GCA_964600735.1 uncultured archaeon | reverse complement strand
TGAGATTGATGGAAAATCAGGTAATGATTGGATATTGGGGTATACAAATCAATTACATCTTACAACGATGATCGATGGACTTATTACCTACCTGGTGACTTTATCCAGCGTGTAGTCTCAAGATATTACGATCCCATCGCGATGTTAGCGCGCTTCGTGAAGAGAATCTTTTAGGTTCACACACTAAGTGTGAATGGCTTCTATTTCCATTTATTTTCTCCTGATAATATATTTCGATGTTTTAGGTATTAAATTAGTAAGAATACGGACTCAACAGTGAAAGTAAAAATTTTATGAGTTGATTTCTCTGTACGTTCCATCATTTATTGATTCATCTCCTTTTAATAATCGGCATTAACCGAAAGTTAACACCCGCCACCATTGGGTTTCAATCTGAATTTTGATTGAATCTTGATGAAGGTGGGTTTGAGTCAGCTGGAGGATGAATTGATGATTATGCGTTATTACTTACAATACTCTCTGTGGGATGATATTTAATAATAAAAATATGACAGTTTTACTTAATGGAAGAGCAAGAGCTTGCTGATAAGATTCTTTATCACAAGAAGAAATACTATGATGGGGAACCGGAGATCTCTGATGAGGAATTTGATAGACTTGAGGATCAAATGCGTGAAATAAACCCTGATAACCATGTCCTATTTTTAGTTGGATCACCAGGTGGAGGAAAGTTTCCTCATGATCCACCCATGCTATCCAGTGATAAGGTCAATGGCTTGGATCAGATTATCAAATGGGTTGATAAAATTGATGGCAGGAGTATTTATGCTGGTTACAAGGTAGATGGGTTTTCATTATCTCTCATTTATGAAAATGGTCGGCTAATAAAAGCTGGAACAAGAGGAAATGGGCAATTTGGAGATGATGTCACTTTTGCCGCAGCGATGTTAGATATACCCAAGACTATTCCTCATCCTGGCAGGGTAAATATCAGAGGAGAGGGGTACATGAAGATCAGTGAATTCAATCGTGTCAACGCCACACTGACGGAGAAATTTTCCAATCCACGTAATCTCGCTGTGGGTACCTTTAAACAAAAAGACATTCTAAATTTGGGAAAGCGAGAATTGAATTTTATGGCATTTGATCTGATTGGTCAATTGGGTAATGGGAATAATAAATCAATTGCCGAGATTGTGAAATTATTGCAATTCTGGGGATTTAATACTGCTGATATTAAATTTATTGATACGCCCTTTGCAGTTCAATTGGAGGAGATTTATGACGAATTTACTGAAATGAGAAATAGCTTGGATTTCCAAACAGATGGTGTCATATTCAAATATAATGAATATTCAGACCGGTTGGCCGCTGGTGAAACCGAACACCATCCCAAATGGCAGGTCGCTTGGAAGTTCAAGAGTAAGGGTGCTACAACTATATTGAAGGATATTACTTGGCAGATTGGCCGTACTAGTATCCTTACTCCTGTTGCCGAATTGGAAAAAGTAGAGGTAGCTGGTGCAAATATCAGTCGGGCAACTCTACATAACATGGAATTTTTGATGGAATTAAAAGCAGCTCCAGGGGATGTCGTCCAATTGGAACGGGCAGGAGATGTGATACCTCGTGTTATAAGCGTATTTGAGAAGGGAAACAATGAGCTGGTTTTACCGAAAAATTGCCCGTCGTGTGGATCTGAACTAATTACTGAAGGAGTTAATCTTGTATGTACTGGGGATATTTGTAGGGATCGGGATATCCAATCAATAATCTACTTTATGAGAATGGTCGAAATTGAGGGTCTGGGTCCCTCAAGTGTGAGTAAACTGTATGATGCGGGATTAGTTATTCATTATGCAGATCTTTACAAAGTTTCTTTGGATGACATGGTCAGATTACTTGGTAAGAATGGTGGAAAGGCTTTTGAAAATATATTGGATAGCAAGAATATGCCCTTCAATAAATTCTTGGCTGGGCTGGGAATTCATACGCTGGGTAATAAGATGGGTAAGGTATTGGCAAATAAATTCGATAGTTTTGATCAATTAAAAAATGCCAGTCTATCTGATCTAATGAAAATAGATGGGATATCGGATGTTACGGCATCTTCAATACTTAAGGGAGTAATGGATCCTGATCTGGGTGATCGAGTACTGGCAAATGGAGTGGAACTGATGTATCCTGAGAAAAAGATTGCGAGCAGTGGGGAAAGAGTCTATGTAACAGGAAAAATAGGAGGGATGCATAAAAAATCAGTACAGGAATTTGTAGAATCTAAAGGTTTTGAATGGTCCTCCTCCATTAGTTCAAAACTTTCTATGCTGGTATACGGGGTAAAGGCAGGTCAATCCAAACTGGATAAAGCAAAACAAAAAAATATTAAGGTATTATCATGGGATGAATTCAAGGAATACGTGGAGAATATGGAAACCATTGTCTTGACCAGAGAAGAGCTATTGACATCTGACGAATTTCCTCAGAGTGCAAGATTGACCGACTACTTCGAGAAGTGAGATAGTGAAGTTAGAGGAAGTTTAGAAAGGAGGTTAAGAAGCTGAAAATTGATTTTGAATCTGATGAATGGGGGATTTATGTCAATCCTCGGTCCTTTTACAGCCGCAATATCTATCCAGATACCAATATTGATGAAGGCTGGATTGTACTTATTAAGGCCAAGGAATTCATTGATGATTTGGATCGCATTGTGGTAACGACTTCCTACTACATTGTGGAAAATGGTAAATTGGTTGATAATAATAAGAATGGTATTAAGTCCTATCTTGCTGCATTTGCCTTAAAATACATGAATGATAAGAAAAAATATCCCTACAATACTTCAGTGAGAAAAGTCTACAAGAAAAACTTTTGATCATGAAAATGGGATGAGGAGAATCTTAAAGATATAAATCAGATATATCGACCTGAATTTATTCGTATAATCATTAAGGATTATCAAGAATCAATGAAAGCAACTCATTGCCCCGTTCTGTAATATTGTATCTAGAAGTGCTTGTCACATTACCTTTAGATCCGACCAATCCTAATGTGTTTAAGTTTCTAACCAAAAAGAAAACATACCCATTTTCTGAATACTCATCTAGAGGAATTAAAATATCGTGACCAAGTATTTTCTGAATTTCATATTTTGAGACGGATTTAGTATTTTTTAGAGCATTTAGGGGTGCTTTGCTTTTTCTTTCCAGCTCTTGATATTTATTTATAGCCTGTTTAATATCGATCATTATTTTAATTTCTTTAACTGATATTTGCCCAAATATAATGTAAAGATGTTCAAGCTCATCATCAAATTTAAATTTTCCATCAATATCTTTATCAGTTTGTTTAGTTAAAATCTTTTTTAGAAATTCTAGTCTGCTTTTATTTGCTTTAGTTGCGTCTGCTAACACTTGTTGAGTGAAAGTTAGACAATCTGAACTTGTAATGTAATTTGAAGATGTGATTTTTTTTCTTAACTTTTCATTCTCATAATATATTTCAATAACAAATTTTTCTAGTTTTTTATTATTGTGGGCTCTCATTAAATTACCAAAGCTTTCAGGGACAATACCTAATGGTGACCGATTTATTAAACTTTTAATGAATTCAGAGCAAGTACTTATTATAGAAAGTTTAGGAGGTTTCTTGTATCTATCTAATGATGTTTTTTCACCCATAATTAATAACTAAGAGCTTTTCATATTAAAACTCAATCGAAGTAAAATATATATTTTAAGAGTTCTGTTCCTGTACAAGTAATTTCTTGTTCCCTTTAGTTTATGGTCCATAAGAATTAGTGACTACATATTTTATAATAAATACATGTTCTAAAACATGGTCTGCATTCATCAATTTCAAGCAGTTTCTTATCTATCTCAATCTGTTCAAGTATAACTTCTATCATATTTTTTAGCACTGCTGGCCGACTTTGCTCAGGTAATCCTACAATAACATTCGATATTTTTTCTATCCTGGTATACCACTTCGCTTCGAATTGGTTTGTGGCGACCAAAACTGGTTCTTCAAGATTCTCAAACACTTGTTTAAGCTCAATTAAGTGATCATCGAACTCAAAATTTACTAGTTTTTGAACAGGATCATTCCAGCATTTCTCTGGTGTACCCCAGTAGATTTCTAGTCGAGATGAAATGCCTTCATTCAATTCAATCAATTGCTCATACAAATTCAGCTGATAGCGATAATTGCTGTAGATACGTACTTTTTGCCAATCCTGCTTAAATTTCCAATCAATAATCACTGGATCATCGAAATAGTAGCGTAAATCCAGTCTACCAATGACATCCACACCTGCAATCTTACCTTCAATAAGCTCCTCGGTTATATACGGGGGATCAAATGCAAGATCCTCTAAATCATACCCATTTTCGAACATGATATTTAGGAATATTAGGAGTGCATAGGATGAGCTAGACTGTAAATGTTGATAATCATCCGCATCAAAGGATAAGTATACGATATCGTTATTGATGAGACTAAGACTCTCCGATTGGATAAATTTTATCGCTTCTGATTTTCTAGACATTATTCCATTATAATTTCCAAATTCATGATACAAGCGTTCAATATATTCTTCATGCAATAAATTGGCGATTAGGCTATGAAATTCAGTTCCGAGTAATTGAGCCTTATGGTACATTGTATCCTGTAAAATCTGCTTGAGGATCGTCTCTCTTTTATGACCAGCTATCCATCGCGCAATATCAGTTACACTTAGTGAACTCAATTTAATTCCTCACGACATAATATACTCGGGCAATTCTTCCATTTCTGGAAGTCTTTCCAGAACTCGCAAGTAGGCTTTTGCGTACCTCATCAAATCCTCTGCCACTGTAATTTGGGTGGGTAAACGTGATTTAGTTAAACTTGTATATCGCAAGTGGGAATCATAAAATACCTGCTTGACAATTTTATGCAATAATTCATCCGAGGGGATCTCTGGATATCGGACTCTGAGCATTATTCCACGAGGTAAGGCCGATCCACTCGTTTTTGTGGTCCACAGTATCACTTCATTATCAGATATGCGCACAGCTACACCTGGCTCGGGAGAGTTATTATTGGAGACTAAGCCCCGCACAACCACTCCTTTCAGTAACTCAACTAATACTATCTGGGCATTATCACCCATTTGGATATCGGATACCTCCTGCATTAAATCATAACTTAAACGATCAACAGCTTGATAGTCTTCGTAGGAGATGCCATCCCGAATAAAGAGTATCCCATCTTTGATCTTCCCCACATCAATTTCATCCCGGCTTAACACATCTTTGAGCAATTCATAGAGAAGCTGAACCTCTATTTTTTCTGTACGGTTGGGGAGCAATCCTTTCTTATTATAATGATACAGAACCTTGTTATTTTTGGAGATGACTGCACCAGCAGCAATCAGGCTCCGCTGATGACCTCTCTTTCCAAATACGGATAGATCCCAGGCACATGACAGGTCGAATGGCTGGTTTAAGTTCTTATTAAAATGCAGTCCCTTTGATTTGTATGCCAGGCTGAGGATGATCGATAACGGATCCTTCTCGATGTAGTAAAAAGAGTAAGAAAATATTCTTTGAACTGGGGTACGTTTCATTGCTACTGTCACAAGGTCCCAAATTCTACTGGACTTACTGTCTTCAGCAACAACGGCTCTCCCCTTTATTAAGCAGAGAAATATATCCACCTTCCCTTTGTACTCCTTTTTTAGCTTGGTTAGTTTACCGACAATTTTTTCTCTTTGAGCGACTTCATTGCTTGGTGTTGTAAACTCTATGTCACAGGGGATTTCAGTCAAGTAATTCAGGTTAATGCCATAAGTTTTTGCCGTCAGTTGTAGATGATCCAGCCTTTTCTTTACCTTCAGTCTTATCTTATAATCTAGTCCCTTATCCTGTACTACTAGTACATTGATATCTCCCGCAAGCATGTTCTTTTTGACGAACTCTCGGATTCCCTTTTGTGTGTTCACATCGAATGTGCCACCCACATTTAACTCATTACTATTTAGCAGAAAGTCGTGTGTTTGCATAAATTCCCAAGACAAAGGTCTGTTCAGGAAGGTAAAATCCCCGATATAATTCCGAATCTCAAGCACTCGAGTAAATGTCTCATCTGCCCCTGGTTTCTTAATTTTATGCAGGTGTTTCTCAGCATTCTTGCCATCAGATGCTAATATTCGACGTGAAAAAGTCGGCTTCAATGGCTTTAGAGCCTTCATGTTCTCGGATCTGTAATACTGCTTTATCTGGGGTGTTATAAATACAACTGCCTTATATCCCCGTCTCTGCTTGGAAAGTCTGATTGTCATTTTTGTAGCCAAAACTGCAGTTACGAAATATTTGTATGTCTTGCTTTTAATTTCAAAAAAGTAACTATCCTTGTAAAGTGTATGCTCTTTGAAGATGAGCATTTGACCATACCTATCGTAGGTAGCCCCTTTATTACGTAATCTATTGACAAGATCTGTGCGAATCATTGCCCCAACTGCATCACGAATACTGATATCACTCAAGGAAAATGTATCAACAACTAAAAAGTTGATTCTTAAGTTCGTTTTAGTCCGATTAATCTTTACCTTTAACTTCTTTGGAAGAGGAAGTTCTGGTGGGGCGTAAAGGTACATTTTACCCTCTCTAAAACTGAACCCAACGAGATGGTTCTGTTTATTAAGCTCCTGCAAAATTACCCATTTCTTCGCATGTAGGTCTTGGTAATCAATGCCATGTGATCCTACTACTTCGTACTTTGCCAGCTCAATAGAACTGTCTAATTTGATCTCAAATCCATTGAGACTCAATGGATTTTCTGCTTTCCTCTCTTCGCAGAGGTCGGTTTTTGTATATGGTACATTATTTGTCTCCATTATATATGGTATAGTGGATCAGTTAATTTAAACATATATCCATCATTAATGATGGTATATTTATAATGATCCATCAAATTTGATAGATATTGGTTTATATAGATGAATGAAAAGAGTAAAATGAGCAAGGGAGATGTTGTATTTCTACAACATTTATCGAGTCTTTTTAAAAAGGAAATCGTCTTTGATTTTCTTTTGCATTTACAAGAAGGGAATTTCATGTCCACTCAAGAATTGGCAACCGAGGTTTTCTATGCCAATGATGAGGAATATTCGTCAACTGAGACCTTATCATCAAATTTAAAACGAAACCTTAAGTTTTGGATTGAGTATGGCTTTATTGATAGGATACCAGAGAAAGCGTATACCGAGTACAAATTAACAGATCCTGGATTTAATTTTGTCAGTTCACTGATGGACTTTAGCGATTCAGTACGCCCTTTATTCCAACAATGGAGTGATAATCGTATAGTTATCGTTAATTTAGTCTTGGACCTATCGAGCGATCTGCAAGCTAAACTTGAGGCTCGGATGCATAATGAGGAATATGAAGTTTCCTTAAATCCGTCGTATTCTGACGATATCTCATCAACTTTAACGGTGAAGTATTTCATCAAGGATACAAATGACCTTCAAGAGGCTGGAAATCTTGTCAGAATTAACTGGGAAAAAGAGTATAGGGCGAAATTCGAAAAGTGTATAATTACTTATTTACTGGATACACCCGGGATAGATTCAGATTTACACGAAGAAATCAGATCAGCATGTATCCTTATTTTAAAGGAGGATTTAGATTGGAGAGTCGCATAAGTAAACGCAAGCGAAAAGGAAGACAGGAAGTTGAGAAATACTTTCCCAATTTCCGTCGAATTGTAGTCTCAAAATCATTTGAAGGAAATCTATGGAAGTGGGATTTCAAAGAGGGGATCTATCAGAGTAAGACAGTTATTGATGATTTGGTTAAAAAATATCCTCATAAATGGATGAGATTAGGTAATCCTAATAGAAATTTCCTAATTACCATGAAAGAGAGATTTCCTACGGATCCCATGGATAAGGGCATTCGTGATTATATGGGATATTCTGCACTAACTGATGAAGAGATACGACACCTAATTATTGAGATATGTGCTGATGAGTTGGCCAAGGAAGGATGGCGATTGGTAGAGAATGCTGATCAATCAAGATTTATCAGACAGCAAGAAAGGAATGCGACAGTTCGGGAATTAATCCAAGCTGAAAGCACTTTTCCCATTGGCCATGATCAAAAGATACTCATCATACGATCTCTTCTGGCTAATGTTAGAAAAATTGATGATCATTACTATCTTGGTTTTGATATCCGATCTTCATTGAGATCTGCGGACACGATTCAAGATGGTCCGCAGACAAGGCAGAAAAATCGCAATTTTTACTTCTCCTGTCCTAAATATTCCTGTTCAGCAGCATTTACAGGTGAGTGTACGTTCTCCCTGCAATTCAATTCTTATCCGGTTTATGATCTAAATATTACGAAAAATAGTCCACTCGATAAGATAATAAAATTAAAGGATGGTGATGAAAAAATAAGCATAAAGGAATATTATGATACACCAGATAATTGCGTCACCAAAGAATGGGTAAAGACATTTGGCAAGACTTCTCAGTTTGTGGTCAAGGCAAAAAGATCCAAAAAAGGTAAAGAACTTGATTTCCCAGCTAATGGCATCCGATGGTCAGTAAGGTACCATGAGCTGAGCATGGAAAATCGTGAAAAGGTAATGGACCTTATACAGATTGCCCCTAAGGATCGATGGGATGAAATTCTTCAGATCTTAAACAGCGTGAAATCAGTTAAATTCCTTGACTTTTTGTTTCAAGTGAAGGGTCCTGAAGCAATTCCAAAATACCAGAGAATTAATCGCCCCCAGATTAAGATTGGCAATAGCTTGACGGACAGGGAACACAAACTGCACCTAGCCAAGCGTATTCCATATACAAGACCACCTGAAAAGCAAATCATAGGTGTGTTTTATACTGAATTCGATCAATCAATACAGGATTTATTTGAACAGTATTTCTGCTCAAATAACACCATACAATATAGAACCCGTAGGAGTAAGTTGCGGAAAATTACCTCTTATCCCTCAACTTTCTGCATCAATAAAGTTGAGCTGAAACTCATCAAGTTTGAAGATGATATACAAGACATCGATGCGATATTGTTCGTTGGTCCATTAGAAGTACATGAAGAACGGAATAAGTGGAGAAGCATCGCTAGAAACAACAATATTGGCTTTAAGTCAATGAAACCAGATATGGCTGTTGAGGAACTAAAGATCAAACTGGATAATATTGGAGTCGGTCTATTCCTCAGTTCAGTAGGTAATCCTTGGATCTTAGCCACAAAAAAACGTTCATTCATAGGAATTGATGTTGATTACTCGATAGTCAGTGCAGCGTTAGTATCAGACCAAGGTATAATAGAGAAGAACTGTACATGGACGAAAAGTGATCAACTTGCAGAAGCTGTGAAATCATTGATTGAGCGATGGGGAAAACACTCAATACTTATTTCGGGATTAATAAGCGATGTGCAAGTGGAAAATTTCTCGAAGGTAATTAATTGCCCAGTGGTTCGCATCATCGAGCAGCCAAATGGATTGAGGTTATTCAACAACCATAAAGATCGAAAAATTAAGCATTCTTGTATAACAGTAATTGGTAGTAATGAATTGCTTGTATTAAGCTCTTCAGCTGAATACGTATTTCAGGGTACTCCTATGCCAATGAAGATGAACTACTTTGGTTTTGACGATGATGATGAGAAATTTAAGGTTGCGAAGGATATTTTATCTTTCACGTTCATTCATCCTTGGTACACGAGGAACTTTTCCAAACTTCCCCTTCCCCTTAAGGTGGCAAACAGGATGAACGAAAAAGAGCCCTTAGATGCCAAGGATCTACAAGACACACCATTGAAGGATTATGATAATGCATGGTTTACGTAAAATTACATGTGTTTGAGCAATAAACGATGGAGTGGAAAAACATCAATATTTAGTACACTTAGCAATATTGCTGGGTATTGATACATTATCTGATTATTTAATATTTAGTGATATTATAGATCATAATCTCTCATAATTAAAGAAAAGATAAACATTATTAATTTCCAATATTATTAAATCACGAGGATCAATTGACCTTTAATAATGGAGTTTGAAACACAAACTATGGTTGATATTAAGGATATATCTGGGAAAGATGTTCTTTTTGTTAGACGTGAAAGATATTTCGCTATCATTGCTGAACATGAAATT
>CAZRLL010000065.1:0-17045 GCA_964600735.1 uncultured archaeon | reverse complement strand
GGTGGAATAAAATGTACAAAATAGTACATGATTATAAAGCTTTGAATGAACGGTTGCATCGATTAATAATGTGCTATTCTTTCCAACAATCACAAGAGAAGAAGCCAATCTAGCATATGATGAATCCGATATTGCTTTAGCACAATTCTTACATTGACAACCCAAATGAGGTAACCCACCATCCTGTGCTGAGCCTAATACCTGAATAATCACCATTATAATTTATACAAGATGACAAATCATCACTCATTCAAAAATGTATGCTTTTTCTTATAGCTATCATTGCAGATTTCAGAATGTGATATTGAGGAGACTGATAGGAATATCATTCATTAATTAATTGTAAAATTGTTAGGGTAACCGAAGGAATAAAAAATGATGAAACTTATTAGTAATATAATGGAATCGAAAGAAGAAGTTTTTTTCAGTGGATCGACTGTTAAAAAGGAAATCGAGGAACTTCATCATTTTTTTGAATTATGGTTTACGGGGAAAATTAATGAAGATGATATCGAACGATTTATCGAAGTATTAGATGACGATTTTCAGCTTATAGCACCAAATGGTGCTAGTATGAACCAGGAACAAATCACATCACTTATTATAAAACTGTACAACAATACCAAGAGAACCATTTGGGTTGAGAATATTGAGACAAGGGTTGTGGGAACCCTAGTTCAAGCGACCTATCATGAATATCAACAAGGTAATGGGACAAATACAAAAAGGATTAGCTCTGCATTATTTAAATATGATCCTGAAATGCCAAATTATGCTCGTTGGCTTCATGTTCATGAAACTTGGGTTGAGTAGTAGTCATTAGTCAAATAGATAAATTTAATATATAATAAGACTTAACTAAAATGTTCTCTTGTATCACCTATGAGTGCAAGTGTAAAATATTGGAAACAAAGGTATCATCAGATTATTCAAAAAAGAGAGAGATTATGGGTACTGCTAGAAGATCCCTCATTTGATAGAAATTGGTTATCAACTCGGTTAACCGAACACCAATGGTCGATTGACGAAGTATTTAGGCATATTCTTGGATCCGAAATCCGGTATATACAACAACCACTTGATGATTCAATTAAACAACATCCTAGTGCAGTTGCTGCACAATGGGTTGGGAATATTTTTTTCAGATTTGGTGAAGATGAACATTTGGAACTCGACAAATTAATCCTTACTTTTGAAGAAGTGCAACGAAAAAGTTTAGAATTGTTTGAAACATTAAATGAAGATTCGCTTCAACAAATTGTAGAAGCACCTTGGAGAGAAAAAGTTACCTATGAAAGGCTAATAGAACACGGTATTGACCATGAATTATCCCATTTAGGTCAGATTTATTTCATGCTGACAAACTTTCGAGGCCCTCCAAAATTTGAATCCAATTGGTTTGATAATGAATGATACTCCAATAATATAGAATTATTATAGTAATGGATTGTATGGTTAACGGCATTATCGATCATATCAACAAATCCGGGATCCTTGCTCCAATTCCACTCAGAAATATAGTAATTCCAATCAATAAATGGATTCATCTGCTTATACCTGCTAATTATATAATTGGGATCAATTTGTGTAGTAAAAATAAAACTAGAATTATCTAAGGTTACATGCAGGAATTCAATTGAAATTTCAATTAGGGGATTTACTGGTGTATACAAATATGAAGGTAAAAATCGTAATTCAATTGCTTTGGAAATGTACCATCCTAAATCTTGAGCTAATATTGATTTTTCTATTTGATTATTAAGGTCGTAATTCCAAATTGGTGGTAACCAGGTGTCATTGACACCGGCTGAACTTTCATCATAATAATCAGACGGACCAGCGGAGAGATCTAGCCAAAGTCATCTATTATTTTCTCCACCACCTGCGATTTGATAAGTTGATCCTGATGCTCTGGGATTTCTTCCTGAATCAATATCGACTGAGGAAGTATTATAGTAATAGGGCTTATGTCCAACAGGATCGAATGAAAAGGTATCTAGAATAAAAATGGTGGGAGTTTGATTAGTCATAAAATTATTTGCCAGGTAATTCTCAACGGTACCAGAAGCGATATAACTAGCGTTTTCAAAGTTGTTTTGAATAAAATAAGGTGCTTTAGACTCAATTGAGTTAGTGTATAAAAATTTACGAAAATCTGTAGTATTTTGAGTTGTTAGATATTCGATATTATAAGAAATGCTAAAATTAATTGCATAATTCATTTGATAACGGTATAGGTATCGTAATTGCAATGTTTGTTGCTTTGATTGCAGTTGTATTCCTTTATGGAGCAATGTACTTTAAATCAGATGAATTAACAGTCAAAATTGAAAAAAAACAGATCCCTGTCATTGGAGATTAATTTTTCAATTTTACTTAGGTCGAGTTGTGCGTTTAAAAATTTTGAATCAAGCAACTTAAAATACGTACTTGTAAATTAATTGAATATGAAATTAAAATCAATTGCAATTTTTGTGCTAGTTGGAAGCTCATTTTTCTTTTCAAATATTGTCATAAGAGACGCTGTTCAATCTTTTTATGAAGAAACGGAAAATGCAGTATTTAGTAATCAGCAGGGGTCATTTGATAAAATCGAAATCATATTTTGGTTATTTTTGTTGCATGTTTTAGGTGTGGCTGGATATATGTTGATACAATACATTTACAGCTTAAGGAATCTAAGTTATCAATATATTACCTCACTTGATTTATCCAAAGGTAATCAGATTTTTCCCTTCAAAAATAGTTAAGCCGGTAAATATTAGTCATTCAGATCGGACTATATTTTTGTTTATCAAAAATAAGCGACAATTACCTTGATATGAATAACTTTTTAAAAAATTACTCTTTTTTCTTTGCTCTTGCTGCTGCTCTTGCCTTTTTCTTGACCTCTTTCTCTGCTGCTTCCTTTGCTCTTTGTTCTATCTCCTCCTTAGACATTTTTCGGGGAATTATCTCTTCAGGGCGATTTATAGGCCACTGATCGATATGATCCGCAGATCGTTTCTTATCTGGAGTCGCTTTGTGTGATATTCCTGCCTTGATCATTGGTTGGATATGTTTGTCCCAAAGTAAAAACATGCGTTCTGGGGGATAGAACAACTGATCTCTAGTATAACCCGCATCCTCAAATTGATCGGTATGACGGATTGCAAATTGCCTATCACATGATTCTTCACAAAGACCACAAAACATGCATCTTGCTGCAAACCATGCGGGGAACCTATGTTCCTTCCCATTTACTACCCTAGTTTCCATAATTATGCAATTAGTTGGACATGCACGTTCACATTTTTTACATCCTGTACATGCCTCAAGGGATAATCCCAGCAATCCTCGATAATTTTTTGAAATGGCAGGATAGAAACTGTGTTTTCTATGAGCAGGATGATATAAATCGGTTAAGGGTACCCTTAGCATTGTACGAAAAGTAGTCCGGAAGGCAGGTATGTGAAGCCATCTTAAAAATTTGCGTAAACCGGTATTTTTCCTTTCTGGGGTAATGGAAATGTGTTTTACTTCCGTTTCGCTCATTTGTGTCCCTTCTGTATTTGTTCAATATGTATTGGACTTATATTTTATTTGATAATTAAATAATCAATCTATCATTTTGCAATTCTTGCTTTGCTATTATTTTTTTTTCCACGTTTTTGATAGCGACTTCTCCTCCGTTTTCTAACTGGTCTTCTAGGATATGCGAATACATTTTTACCGATGATATCTACTTGATCAACATTATGAAGTTTTACTAGTTGATAGGGTTTATCTACTCCTCCAAAGGGATCACCTAATACGCCAATTTCCGTATCATTCTCAGTGAATACCTTGGCGTTCTTGCCAATAAAATGAGTATCCGGGTGAGTAATTGCTTCCCCATCAACTATATGTAGTATTTTACCAAGTGGTCTTAATTTAACTTTCTTAAGCTTAAATGAATGTCTTTCACTCATATCCGTTTATTTCTCCTAGCTGAAGCTGTCCGTGTTATTGATTTTTTCTCCTTCTGGGTTGATGCAGGTTTTCTTTTTTTACTAATTTTCTTTGTCATTTTTTTCTTAGCAACAAAACGTCTAGCAACTGGACCAATTTCCTTTAACAATACACATTTTGGTATTTTTTCATTCGGATTAATAGGAATAAGTATTCTTCCAGAGTTTTCCCACGCCTTTTTTGGAAATGATTTTTCTTTTTGTAACTGATGATTAATACCTAGTTTTTCACAGGCTTTTACCAATTTTTGTACATGGGAGGATTCATCAGCTAGTTCCAGTGGTACTCTTCTACCCTCGGAACGCGATAATTTTGCATCAAAATATTCCGGGTATATTACATAAAATTTCTTTCTTCTTAGCATGAAAAAACATTCAGTTAAATTTCTCTTTACTCCTCGAGGAGTATTGCATTTATATGTCCTTCAATTCCTGGTCGATTGGTTACCATTGCCTGTCCAGCCTCCGTAGCCAAGATTGCTCCCTTGGTAATCACACGTCTCCGGCTGAAGTCGCGTGACGCGGGATTAGTGGACACATCCTGTACCTTCGTTTGAATTGCTTTTCCAGTCTTTGGATCCATAACATTAGCCTGTAATGTTCTGTACAGACGATATTTTCTACGTCCCCCATGAATTCGAATCGCTTTTTTTCGTATTTCAGCAATTTGAGTCTGCGCAGCGGGTCTACCTAGTTCTCGTTTCTTTTTACCCTTAGAAGTCTTTATTTTTCCACCGGTGATTAAACGACCAGTTTTACCCTGATATCTTGCCATAATATAAAAAAAATCTTACCACAATATAAAAAAATCGATTGAGCGCACTCTCTCCAATGAAAAATAATCGAGAAATAGTTATAATAATGTTTTATAGGCTAAAAAAAAACTAACCAGAAACTTCATTTGAACCAAGATCAACTTCTTGAGAGACAAAATCCACAACATATCCAAAAATTGTGGGTGTAACAATTGCTTTAGCCGATACAGTCAAACTCTGACCTGATGCTAACTTGGTTACATGACTACTTTCCAAGGTAAATGGAATATTCAAAGTCTTGGATTCTCCAAGGTTTACCTCCTCTTCAACTGTTTGGGTTAAACTATCAAAAGTCACTCTTAATTCAATAACAATACCTTTAGGGATAAATCCGCCTTCTGGAAGGTCAACATCCACAGAGATGGTAATAGTTGAATTGTCATCAGAAACAACGTAACTTGGATCCTTTACCAGAGTTTTTGGATCGACATCTTGCAGAGCTGTAGCGGTTAAATAGATGTCAACAGCAAATACAACAAGTATTATTGTAATTAAAAGGAATATAATTCCAATAAATTTCTTAGGTCCCATGTTAATCTTTATTTCAGTTTAAATTATTTAAATTGGATTAATGAAAAGTCTGAATTTACCATATTTTTTTAAATTAAATCAACAGAGGATACTATTTATGACGCAGTTATTCATTAATCAATCAAATAAATCTTATTGAGAATAAATTCTGCAAACTTATTGAAGAATAAATATGGAAAAGATCTTCCTGCACCCGATTGGCTAAGATTTCGTGGATATACCTTGAATAAAACTTTCAACGTTGTGAGGTCAACAGTCAACGATTCCAAGATTTCTACAGTTTGTGAGGAAGCAAAATGTCCCAATAGAACAGAATGCTGGTCTGGTGGTACGGCAACCTTTATGCTGATGGGTGACACCTGTACCCGAAGTTGTAAATTCTGCTCAGTTAATACTGCTTTAAAACCCCCTCCACTGAATATAAATGAACCTCGCCTACTAGCTGAAGCACTTAAAGACTGGGATCTTGAATATATTGTTATTACATCAGTGGATAGGGATGATCTAGCAGACGGTGGATCTAGCCATTTGGCTAAATGTATTAATATCATTAGAAAAAGTCACCCGCAAATAAGAGTCGAGATTTTAATTCCCGATTTTAATGGTAATAAGAGCGATCTAAAGAGAATTGTTAATGCAGCACCGGATGTGATTTCACATAATATTGAAACAGTTAGAAGACTCAGCCCAAAGGTTCGGGATCGTCGTGCGAATTACGATCAATCCTTAAACGTCTTATACGTAATAAAAGAATTGAATCCAACTAGCACTACAAAGTCATCAATTATGTTAGGATTCGGAGAAAATCATGAAGAAATTATTGAAACGATGCAAGATTTAATTGAGAGAGAAGTAGACTACCTAACGATTGGACAATATATGAGACCATCCCTAAAACAACTGCCTGTAAAAGAATACATAATACCTGAAAAGTTTGAAAAATATCATTTAATAGGGATGGAAATGGGATTCAAGTATGTTGTATCCAAGCCCTTGGCTAGATCATCTTATAAATCCGGGGAAATTAGTAATTATTCAAAAAACAAATAGAATATGCATTCGTATATTATAATTGATAATTAGAATAAAAATATAATAATTTATTATCTAGTTGTGTAAAATTTACAGGTAATACAATTAATAAAGCTTAACCTAAACACCTAAAAACTTAACTTACCATATAATATTTGTTACATTAAGGAGATTATCAATATAGGTCGCCCGTATAGAAAGAAAAAAAAATCTAAGGATCGTCAGGTAGGTGCCGCGGGAGAAGTTGTCAGAATTCGGCTTCCAAAAGATGGGGAAGTGCTAGGTCAAGTAATTCAGAATTTAGGTGGAAGATTACTCTTAGTCCGTTGTGTTGATGGGAAGACTAGACAAGTTATGATTCCAGGACGATACAGAAGAAGATTATGGACTCGTGTTGGCGATGTCATCATTTTGATTCCTCAATACGGCCTTAATCCAGATAAAAAAGGAACATTAGAACATCGCTATAGTAAGAATGGAAACCAGTTATTATTTGCAAGGGGATTAATACCTGAAGAATATATAATTTGATCATCAAATAAGTAGGGTTATGAACAGTTTACAATAAATTGAACAATTCAGGTTGCGTTAATACCAAGAGTGAGGGAGAGATAGTAATTTCGGAAATAAATTTGAAATTAATAATTCTGATTCCTTCTTGACAAGGGCATCAGTGATGACATTATTTATTTCTGCAACTGTTTTATGGCTTAGAAGTAATTTAATCATAAATGTTTTGGGGATACGCAGATCGCAGGAGGAATTAGGATATTCTGTTACTGATTTGATTTCCTTTAACTCGCCATCCAAAAATTCAAGTTTAATAATTTGTCTGTAATTACTGATGGTAATATCTTTTGTCAAACCCTTGAACATAGACTTTTCAATTCTGTTTTCGAATTCTTTTTTAATATTTATTAGGAATTTCTCAAAACTTAACAACTTAATTTGCCATTCCCATGGTTTAATCACATATCCGCCTAAACTCTTTATAAAATCACTAAAATCAGAGTCCTCAATAACATTAATTCTAAATTCTTCAACAGATCCCCGATTATAATTTTTAATAAAATTCAAGACTTTAATCATCTGATTATTGGTAAGTTGAGATCCCATGATTAAATCTGCTTGATCTTCATTAATTATACTACCAATGGTGAAAAATCCGTGTGATTTCTTATTCTCCTCAATAATATAAGTAATTGAATTGTTCAAATTGCAGGTTTCATTCATCATTCTAAATGAAAATGATTTTTTATCAAATTTCGTGGCTACATATAGTTGGTCAAATATTTCATTGTATGACTTTTTAATATAATTAAGATCACTTTGTACTGATTTTCTGATTTTGATATTGTCATCTGTGGATGCAGGAATGTTGGATACCGGAATCATATAACCCGCATTTAGTGGCAATGCAAATTCATAACCATACGCGCGATAAAAATTCGGAATCCCTCTAAGTACTGAAAATGTATATTCCTGCTCTTCTAGAATATTTTCATAATATGAATTCAATATGCCAAATAAACCTTGAGCCCGATATTCTTTTAATGTGCCAACAAATCCCATTTCTGCGATTTTGAAAGCAATTCCAGCAAAATTCCAAACTAAAGGGAGTAAAGCAAGAGATGAAATTATTTCGTTAGTCTCATTATCAGTGATATAAATCCAATATATATCATCTTTATAGGGGTAATCGTCGTACAATCGTAGTATATACGCCTTTAAATTATCCTCATGAATTAATTCATTAAATTCGGCGAATTTTTCAATTTCCTCCACTGAATTAACTATACGTAATGTATATTTTTTGGAAATATTTACCACAAGATCTTTTGTGATCATACTCAAAATTATCTAAATATCCTAATAATTTTATTAGCATTTAAGCTCTAGCAAGCAAAAGCAATTCATTTTAGTTGATTCAAAATATAATTTAACTCATTTATCAAACTTTTCTAATTGTACAATAAGAACAGCTATGAGTATCAATATCGCACCAATTATCATACTGTATCTAAGTGGATCACCTAGGATTATCCATGCTGCAATCACTCCACTTAATGGAATTAAATTTGTAGTTGGTGCGACCTTACCTGTACCCAATATTGCAATGGCGTGATAGTACATAACATAAGCAATAACAGATGATACTATACCCATATATATGAACCATAATATTAGATTATTATCCAAATGGCCATATTTGTACATCGATTTCTCATTGGCGATAAATGGGGCTAGTATTATTGTTCCCAATATCTGCGACCAACCGGTAATTGCAATACTCGACATACCCTTATTACTTGCTAGCTTGGAAAATGAGAAGGAAGAGCCCCAAATCGAGATGGCTAGAATAATAAACAAATTCCCATAAAGCTTACCACCACTACTGAAACCAACAATGATAGCCACACCAATCACACCTAACATAACAGAGAATAATTTTCTTTTTGTAAATTTTTCATTTAATATCAGTGTCGCAAAAAACAATGTAGTTAATGGTGTAAATGAGACTAACAATGAGGCTACGGATGCGCTGGTTCTATTCAGACCATAGTAAAAAATGACATTATTAACTGCTACACCAGTTATAGCCAGGCCAACAATGGGAAACCAAAATTCATGCCTTGGGAAGAAATTATCACCATCTTTTGCTTCTATGAAGATTACAGGTAGAAAAATTGCTCCAGCTAACGCAAATCTAAGGAAAACAATTTCTACTGGTAATAAACCCCCATTTGTTAGTATCTTACCACCTACAATTGAGACACCCCAACAAACAGTAGAGAAAAATGGAAAGGTATAGATTACTTTCACTGATTCTACCTCTATATGGGACTAAAAAAAATCATTTGAAATAATTAATGTTATCAGACGGATTAAAATATTATTTGACAATGGATTTATTTTATTAATTTAAATGAAATGATATCAATAAAATTATACAACTAAGGAGTGATGAGGGATGAGGGATTTCAAATACTTGAGAATTTGCAAAAAATACTAAATCTATCCAAAAATGAAGCGAAGGTGTTTCACACTCTTATCGACACGTCAATTATCGAACCAATAGAAATCGCAAAATTATCAGGGTTACCCAGAACAAGGGTATATGAAGTTTTATCAAAGCTTGCTGCTAGAAAATTAATTGAGAAAAAAGCTAACGGAGGTTATAGATTAATACCTCCAAGTGAATCAATTTCAAATCTTAGTGAACAGTATGACCTTGACTATCAACAAAAAAAGCGTTCTCTATATGAATTTGGATCACATTTGCAAAATCTCTGGCTGAAAAACTTAGCATCAAATATTTCCCCAGGAGTTGAATTATTCACTTACAAGGATGCAGAATCTCTATTTCTATTCCATTTAAAAAATGTCAAAAACCGTGTATTAATTTCCGTTGCTTCCGAAATCGCTCCTATTGATCATCGGAAAAGTGGATCTACATTAGCGCAGGCTTATCATGAAGGCATAATTGTAAGATATCTTATCTATTCAGAAAAACTAGCCAAAACTCTATCATCACTATTTGATCATTTTGTACCCTATAAAGATTTGAAAATCAAAATTAAATATAATACGGATCTTTACACTTCATTCGTTATACTTGATAATATAATATACATCTATTTTTTTGGTGCAGATTCTCAACTTGAAACTATGGTGCTTAGAACCTCAAGTTCACAATTATTGAAAAGCTTTGATTGGATGTTTGACGAACTTTGGAAAATGGGAAACATGATTTAGAAAGTTTATGCTGAAATTTGATTCCCGAGCGAATAGTCAATCCATTTTTTACTCAACAATAGCATATGAAAATTTAATGATCTCTGGCTGATTTTATTAGTATTAACTATTTTTAATAGGGTATGGCTTTTTAGAAAGTGATAGATTAAGCAAGGAAAAAATATGGAAAGCCCTAAATATCAGCTGGTTATGGAAGAAGGACAAAAGAACAAAGATTATAAACTGATGCTAATCTTGACTTGGTTGAAAACCACCGGGTTATTGAATAACTAATATTCTTTTAACCTTAGAAGAATAATATTAGGTACAGTAAATTTTTTGGATGAAGCAATATACAATATATTAATTATAACCAAAAAGGTCGAAGGGATTATTGTGCAAGAAATTTCTGTATTATTCTTCTGGGATGTTCCTGAACACCTGCAAAATTACCTTAAGGATGCTTTGAAAGAATATGAGAAAGTCACTCTCATATTTCCTTCTCCTGAACCTAAACCCGTCTATTTCGATTTAGTCAGAAATGTGGACATTCTAGTGGGTTGGAGACCCTCCCGAGAATTACTTGATGCTGGGGAAAAATTACAACTTTTTATAAATCCAGGCGCAGGAATTACCCATCTAATCGAAATGTTCAGGCATATCAACACAAAGCGTAATCTATTAATGATAAACGGACATGGAAATTCATATTTTACAGCCCAGCATGCTGTTGCACTGTTGTTGGCTTTAACCAATAAAATTATACCTCACCATAACTGGATGGGTGAAGGTCACTGGAGAAGGGGGGATGATTATGGTAGATCCACTCCGATTAGAACCCGAAATATTGGACTTCTGGGCTATGGTGCAATTAATCAAAAGGTACATAGATTTCTCTCTGGTTTTGACATTGAATTTTCGGTGCTAAGACACAGCTGGGATGGTAAGGATACCGATTTACCTACAAAGGCCGTTAAGTACCTTCCAAGGCAATTACATGATTTCTTGAAAAATATCGATACATTGATTGTGGCAGTACCACATACCCAAAGAACTGATGGATTGATTGGGGAAAAAGAACTTGAATTATTGGGAGCAGATGGTTTTTTAGTAACTGTGGCTCGTGGAAAAGTAGTTGATGAAAAAAGTCTATATGATGCGCTGAAGAATAAGACAATTAATGGAGCAGGAATTGATGTATGGTATAATTACCAACCAGATGGTGATGAGCAAGGCAGGAAATATCCTTTTACTTATCCATTTCATGAATTAGACAATGTCGTACTCTCTCCCCATCGGGGAGCATCACCTATGAATGATTTGAAACGTTGGGATGAAGTTAGTGAGAATATTAAGAGATTTACCGATGGGAGAACAGATTTTCTAAATATAGTTGACCTGGAAAAGGAATACTAGATTGAACTGCTTATTATTTGGTTACACTTAGATAATTTTTTTTAAGGGTCTATAGATAATAAATCAGGTGTCAATGAAGTTGATATTATTGGACTGGTAATAGCCGCGAAGGAGACGCGGCTTAGAAGTTTTCTGCAAAAGCTCAACATACACACCATGGAGGATTTTTAATTGTCGGCAAATGATAGCGAAGCGTCCATTGGTAGAAAAGATGATCTTGTTGTAGATGCATTGGATACTGGAGTAGTAAAAGATTACGCCCGGTTAATAAATGAATTTGGAATTGAACCATTATCAAAAATACTGGGTACAATTCCTGAAGAGAAACAGCATTATTTTATGAAACGTGGGGTAATGTTTGGTCATACCGATATGAAACAGGTGATTGACGCTGCATTGAATAATAAACCATTTGCAGTTATGACAGGTATAAAACCATCAGGTGGTTATCATGTAGGATCCCTTTCAACCGCAGCAGAAGTGGTTTATTTTCAACAACTAGGTGGGAGAGTATCCTTTTGTATTGCAGATCTTGAATCATATATAGCAAATAACGTACCACTTGATAAAGCAGAGAAAATCGCTATTGATAATGTTGCAGATATTTTAGCACTTGGTCTGGATCCCGATCCTAAACGGAGTTACATTTATAGCCAATCAAAAGAGTTTTTAGTCCAAAAGTATGCTCATATATTTGCCTCTCATGTGACCCTAAGCTCTCTAAAGGCGATTTATGGTGAGAAATTACGAGTGGGTTATTATAATGCAGCACTTATTCAGGTTGCTGATATTCTATTACCACAAATAAAATGGGGAAGTATGCCCTCCGTTACACCCATTGGTGCGGACCAAGCACCCCATGGGCGTTTAACTCGAGATATTGCTAGGAAGGAAATTTTTCAAAATAAATTTAAATTCTGTCTTCCCTCGTTCACTTACCACCTGATGATGCAGGGAATTGATGGATCTGATAAAATGAGCAAAAGTAATCCTATGTCAGTGTTTACATTCGAAGAGGAAATGAAAAGTATTAACAAGAAAATTGATAATGCATTGACCGGAGGAAAGGATACTGCGAAGGAACAGAGAGAAAAGGGAGGAAATCCTGATAAGTGCCGGGTTTTTGATCTCTTTAGGTTCACCTTTGAGTCAGATGAGAAGAATCTAGAAGATCGAAAAGAACGATGTATGAAAGGTGAACTACTCTGTGGTCCTTGTAAAAGGGATTTGAAAGCGTCAATTGAGGAATTCAGATCAAATCACTTGGATAAGAAAAAAAATATGATAGAACTAGCAACTACAATTGTTACAAATACAGATGAAACAATGGCGCACAGGCTATTGTAGCATATTCAGGTAGGTACAAAACTAAATTATATGCGATCCGACACAAGGTTAAAAAATTTCAAAATCAAATCCAACCCGTTTAACTTTAGGTGGGCTAATTGAAACACATCTCTTTGATAATTTTATTCCTTATTGTCATTCCATTTTCACTCACATTCGCAAGTTATCCATCACAGTCTACCAAGAATATTGATATTTCCCAAGCTTCAGTTGTTAAAGTTCTAACCTTGAAACAACCGGATATCGATTTATCCCTTTTAAATGATGAATTTTCGATAAATTTTGTAAAATATGGAGAAATATACATTATCAATGATATAACAACTGCTGTCGCAAACACAATAACAGATCAGATGCTGGAAGATAGTAATGCTGACGTCTTGTATCTTCCCAATATAATCGGGCAAGACTTTGATGCTAATGAGCAGAGAGCGATAGTTTCCTATGTATCTGCAGGTCATGGGATTGTTGCTTCGCATGGTACACTAGAACCAATAGCTCATGCTCAGCTTGCTCCATTATTTGGTATTAATTCTTCCATGATATCTTCTACTGGGGGCTATATGCCAATTATTGGTTCCTCTGGAATTTTTAATATTACTGGTATTGATCATCCTCTGTTTGGTAACATCCCCAATCCTTATGAATCTGGTGGTGATGCCACAATGAGTGCCTTAGTTGATGGTCAATCTGTTCCTTGGTCAGACGATCCCGATATCCTACTTTATAATGGGACGATATTAACTACTAGTACAGACAATAATGCAGCAATAATTTATGTAGATGAAGTAAATACAAGGTCTGTTTATTTTTCACATTATCCTGAAAGCAACAGTCAAATTGAAGATTATCAACTGATTTACAATTCATTAATCTGGTGTTCTAAAATATCAGAAGAAGCACTTGTCTCCTCAAGTGTATTTTACGATTCTTTCGATGATTATCTAACCTCGCTTGAAGATAATGGATATTTTGTTAACAAATTGGGAGATCCAAATATGATTGCACTAAAGAGAGATTATGCTGCGTACAATGGATCAAGGGGTTTGTATATTAAATCCAGTCCGAATGGGGCAGTAAATATTAACAAATATCTTGGACTATCCATAACAGAAAATGTAAATCTGAGTCTATACGTGTATAACCACAATTACACAGGATATTTTCGAATAAGTTTTATTTCAACAAAGGGAGATTGGATGTCTTTGGATTACGGAGGCCCTGGTGGCGCATGGGAACCTTATCCTATTTTTGATGTTGATGTGGAATTTCCAGTGGGTCAATGGTATCATCTGAGTCGTAATTTGTTTAATGATATAGAAATTGCCATAACTCATGCAGATAGTCCATATGATAGCTTTATACCAGAAAGAATTGATAGAATTGAAATTTTCCAAGATGGAGATGGATTACAGACTAAAGAAAATTATTTTGATGAAATAAGAATTATCGATCCCTTGGCTATTTTATCAACAACTACAACTGAAATTACATTATTTACTTCTGATGAATACAATGATCCGATGTCTTTCCCTGATTTTGGACCTGAATTTTATTTGGCCCCATTTGCAATACTGGCATTGGTTGTTGTTGGAATTATTTATTTTGGAACTAGACAGAGAAGGATTCCACCCATGATTGGGGAAAGATCATATCCTAAAATGGAATACCAACAACCAAGCATCGATTACTCTAAGCATAATAATAGTAAAGCAAAAAGTCGTTTTTGTGGTTATTGTGGTAATAAAGATGAATTATATGGTAAATTTTGCGGTAGCTGTGGTAAGAGCTTTTAGTTAACTCTTTGCAATCAATTAATTTAATGCCAATACACTATATTTTGTGATTCATCTTCAAAACCTAATCCAATGCCAAGTGAGATGCACTAGTCATGTAGATTGCTCTTTTCAAGGCATAAAATATTTCTTCGATATTTTCTTCCATCAATTTCTTTGAATTTTGTTTGAAAAGCTCTTGTTTGACTTGTTTAAATTCCTCATTGGATCTACCTTGCGTTTTCTTTCTAGCCTCAAAAACGAGCTCATAACCCAAAACACTTCTTTCAATCCATCGAGTTACTTCATCAAATTCTTGGTTGAGGAATAAGACAGTGGGGATCAACCCTTTATCATTCACTTTGTAATGACTGAATAATTCTTTGTCAGCATCCCTATCAACAATTTTCCAATTAATACATGTACAAAAATCGGTGATTCTTTGAAATATCGGAATTGCTGCCTGACAATCTGGACAGAAATCACACGCAAATACTAGAATATTAATCGGGATTTTATTTTCTTCATTTTGTCTAAGAAAATTGATTTGCTCATCACTAAATTTAATTTTAGCAAGATTTTTCTCCCAATAGGGTAAGTATTTCTTTCCGATCGTTTGAAAGTATTGATCATATGTCATCCCAAGATTTTCAAAAGTATTTCTGAGGGTTGTGTTCACAATAAGTATTTTGGAAATATTATTTATTTCTTTTTGCTTTGAAAACAAGTATTAGTCGGAAATCTGATCATCACTTGTAATTGCTGCTCGTCTTTTCTTATAGATTCTTCGATAAACAATGATGATTATGGCGATTATTAATAGAATTCCAAAAAACCAAATAAGAATTTTCATCAGTACGTCACTGGCATAGTTTAAATTGAAAATGATTCCATTATTGTGACCCAAAAAATACAGTTCATTGTTTATATCAGCACCGATACTTGAAATCGAGTCGGTAATAGAAAATAAAAACTCAAAGTCGATGATTTCAAAAGTTGATCCATCAAATTCAGCAGCCCAAACCACTCCGGTAAAGCTACCAATTATATCCTCGGGATCAATATCACTCGCAAAATAATCTGCAAAAATATATTTCCCCTTTAATTCTGGAAAACTATCTCCTCGATAAACAAACCCACCGATAACAGAGATTCCATAAGGATCGTTGATTGATCCTCCTGGTTCGTGAGGATATGCATGTATAGGATCAGTTAAGCCAGTATTATTACAGGTTGAGCTTCTATAGCAATTGTCTCCCTCTTTAATTGGCCACCCATAGTTTTTCCCTTTTTCAATAATATTTATCTCTTCCCAGTCATCCTCTCCAACATCACCTAGCCAAAATGTATCAGTTTCAAAATCAAAACTACCCCTCCAAGGATTTCTAAGACCATATGCATATATTTCTTCTTTATATCCAGATGTGTTGTTATAAAATGGATTATCTGTTGGTATGCTGTAATTTAAACCCTTATCTACTTTATTCACATCGAGACGCAATATCTTACCATAAAAATCCCCAAGATTCTGTCCTCCTCGTTTTGCCTCTCCTACATGCACATATAACATATCGTCGGGCCCAAAGTGTAATTTCCCACCTCGATGCCAGGAGTCAAATTGTGGAATCTCAAGGAGAATAATCTCACTGCTAATGTTTGCCTTGTTAGGATTGTTAATGTCTACTTTGAACTGAGATAGTGTGCTGTTAATACAGATCTTGCAATTATCAGTTGTCGGTGAACGGGAAGTATCATTTATTGTATAATATACGTAGAATAAGCCATTATTCTTGAAATTCGGATGGAAAACTAATCCGAGAAAACCTCCTTCCCAATCATAATACAACCTATCAGATAGATCTAAAAAAGTTGAAGCCGATGATGAAGACCTTGAATTTTTGAATGATTTAATTTTTCCGTTTTGCTGTTCAACTACAAAAAGACGATCAGACTCATCATTAGCATGGGTGAAATCAACGGGTTTATCAAATATTAATCGCGGAAAGGGTATTCCCTGGGTGTATTTGCTTCTCCCAAATAATCCAGAGAAGTAAATTAACATAATGGAAATGACTAATAAAAGAATGAGAAATATAGCTAGAATTCTTTTTTTTGTTAGTTTCAACATGATAATTCAAAATGTGAGATAATTATAATTATTGCAATTAGGTTAGAAATTGGTAAGATTATTATTCAAGAATAATCTAAATTGAAATTAACTGAATTTTAATTCATTTCTCAAAAAATGTTTCACATATAATACAATTACACATAAATTGTGATGATTCTCAACATAAAACCATCTTCACGGTGATCGGTGTGCTGGGACATGAATGGTTTGGACTAGTATTTCGATCCAGTCAATGTCTCTAGCAAATGATTATTCTTTCTAGCAAACACTTAAG
>CAZRLL010000064.1:0-17275 GCA_964600735.1 uncultured archaeon | reverse complement strand
CCCTCAACTACATCTGCTTTTGCGATTTCTTTATATTGTCGTGCGACTTCGATAGGTAGGGCAGCAGCTCCAGAAATTCCTGCCATTAACGAGGATAAATCTCGTTTTTTCATATCAGGATGATTTAACATGGCGATCATCATTGTGGGAACACCGGGAGCAAAAGTAATTTGGTATTTCTCAATATTTTTCAAAACTTTTCCTGCATCAAATTGAGGCATTAATATCATAGGTATACCTGCTTGAAAACTAAGACTAAGACAACAAGTTAAAGCAAAACTGTGAAATAAAGGTAAAACCGTTAACACACTCCCTTCTTTTTCTGGAATCATATGTACAAGCGATCTAGTCTGTTGTGAATTAACACTAAGATTTCTATGTGTCAACATTACTCCTTTTGCCCTCCCAGTTGTCCCTCCGGTGTATTGTAGTAGTGCGGTATCGTCCAAGTCAATCTTAACTCTCTGGAAATTATCTGGATCTACACTGGCAAGGCTGGATTTGAAGTAAAAATTATTAGGCAACGGTTTCATCTTGGGATCATTAAGCTTTTTTAGTAATTTACCTAAAAACGCAATTATTGGTTTCATATAATCACCAATTTTACCAAGTATAGCAAATTCTAAGGAAGTCTCATTCATTACTTTGTTAACTTTGTCTTGGAATAGTGTAAGAGAAATGATTCCTTTTGCCCCAGAGTCGTTGATCTGATCAATTAATTCTCTGTTAGTGTAGATCGGGTTTCCCTGAACCACAATTGCACCTATCGATAAAACAGCATAATGAGATATCACATAATGTGGTGTATTAGGTAATAATAAACATACACGATCACCTTTTTTAATGCCCTTTTCTGTTAAGACCATCCCCAATCGTTTGATAGAATCCATTAGTTCGGCATATGTTGTGGTAATCTTGCCAGGGGCAAATATCATTGAAGGATCATTAGGTTCATTTTTTGCTCTCCTTTCAACTAATTCTAAAGTTGAAATTTCTTCATAATCTATTTTGGTAGGTCTTACTCCATCAAGTGATTCTAACCATGGTGTAAGTACTTCGTTACTGATTGACATCTATTATAATGGATTAAAATTATCGATTAATTAAATTATTTCACGATTGGCAAGAATTTGATAGATTTAGTCATAGGGTATAAACACATAAAATCGTTATTGACAAGTATTTTATCCGACAGAGCCTTCCATTTCCATTTCAATCAATCTATTAAGCTCGACTGCATATTCCATGGGAAGTTCTTTATTAAATTCATCGAAAAATCCCATCACCACAAGAGCTAATGCTTCATTTTCAGGAATACCTCTACTCATCAGATAAAACAACATGTCTTGGCTTATTTTGCCAACGGTTGCCTCATGAGTTATTGTGGCATCATCTCTCTGAATTTCAGAGTAGGGAAAGGTATCATTTTTCGATTCATCATCAATTAATAATGCATCACAGACCACATTTGATACAACATTTTTTGCATGAGGTGCAACCTGTACTAGGCCTCGATAGGTAGTTTTACCATTACCTTTTGAAATACTCTTTGCAGTGATTTTTGAGCTGGTATTGGATGCGAGATGTATCATTTTGGATCCTGTGTCTTGATGCTGTGTGTTTCCAGCATATGCAACAGATAAAACCTCACCCCTCGCACCTTCACCCAAGAGATAAATTGATGGATATTTCATGGTCAGTTTGCTGTTATGGACTATAAATCCTTGTGAAACAAAATTTCCAGTATCTTCTATTTCAATATCCCAAGTAGGTACTAAATTTTTGGATAGTTCACTTACATTAACCTTTCTAATTTCTAAAATTGATGGAAGTTCCATTGAAGACCTACCTATTTTTCTAAAATGTTTTAGTTTAATTGGTTTAGTTAACATGCATTTTTCTTGCATTTCTTTTGAGAGGTAAGGTATTATTTTATCATTTATAGAAAATACTAATCTGTGAGAACCTCTTGCAGTACTTTTGTAGTTTAAGATTTCAACAGTCCTGTACTCAGAAAATTCCGTATGTATTCTCGGTGTAATTCCAAGGGTTATTAAAACCTTAGCAGTGTCTTCTAACAGATCTCTGTTTACAGATTTTATATTAAATAATCTGCTTTCAGGATTGACAGAACCATCTGCATCAATATAACCTGCTACAAAAGATAATCTCTGTGTTTCTGGAAGTGATAGTATCCAATTAGGTATTCTCTTTGATTTAGCCAATCCTCCAAATCCACTTTGTTCAATTAAATCTGCTAATTCAACACTATTCCATGTAAGTTGGACACCATCTTTTCTTTCATATGGTATGGTATCGATGATTTGACTAATAATGTTTAATAATTTATTCCTTGCTCGATTATTTCTTGGTGTTGAGAAACCAACTTTAGCATACCTTGTTCCTCCACTTTTACTAGGTTCACGATAAATATTTCCATCACCGATAAATAAACCAAAAAACCACATAAGATCATCGTTTGTATATTCATCAACTACTAATCTTGTAGATGATTTTCGTGTAACTTCTAAACCACTTGCATATTGGTTGGAAGTTATAAAGGTTGTTTCAGTAGAAATTTGTGGTAGTAAGTAGGGACTTCCATAATCAATTGAGTTAGAAGGAATTATTACCTCATTTAACTGATCAGCTCTGGTGAAAACAAGATTATATCTACCTAGTTTTTTGGGTTTATCTCTATCATACTTATATGAATAAAATGGATGGTTTGATGTTACAAATATGCGTCGTTCACCAATATTTACCTCACGAACTTGTTGTTCACCAGAATATCGTTTAGCTATTACTTTTTTGAAACATAATATTTTATTTTCATGATCATAAGATTGAACTTTTTCTCCAACTCTAACTTCCTCAATGGGCTTTATTCCGTCCTCTGTCGTTATTGTTGACCCCTCTGCTAGGCAACCAATATTGCCATCTACCCACTCTACCAATGAATTTGCATAAGCATAAGCTCGTTTGGTTACAAGATTGTAGACATTAGTGGACCAATTTTGAATCGTAGTATATCGGACTCGGGATCCTGGCATCGCAATAATTTCCACGACAGCTGAATGCAGGGAATCGGTAGTATAGGTAGGTGCAGTGCAACCCTCAATATAATGCACTTCAGATCCCTCTTCGGCAATAATCAAGGTTCGTTCAAACTGTCCAGCATTTTTAGTGTTAATTCGAAAATAGGCTTGTATAGGTATTTCTACCTTAACTCCCTTGGGAATGAGTACAAAAGATCCACCCGACCAGACTGCTGAATTTAAAGCAGCAAATTTATTATCTTCAGGTGGAATTACTGTGCCAAAATATTTTTTATATATGTCTTCGTGTTTCTTTAGCCCGGTATCTGTATCTAGAAAAATAACACCCTGTCGTTCAAGATCCTCACGTAACTTGTGGTATACTGTCTCAGAATCATATTGTGCACCAACACCTGCAAGGAATTTTCTTTCTGCTTCTGGAATACCCAACTTCTCGAATGTATTTTTGATATTATCCGGGACATCTTCCCATGATGTTTCAACACGATCAGAGTACCTAACATAGTATCTTATTTTCTGAAAGTCAATGGCTCTGACCAAATCATCTCCCCACTTTGGTGAAGGCATATCGAAAAATAGTTTCAGTGACTTGAGTCGGAATTCTAGCATCCACTCAGGTTCATTTTTGAATTTTGATATTTGGCGAACTGTTTCCTCACCTAAACCATAATCTGTTGCAACTGTAAAATTTTCGGGATCTGCCCATCCTGCTTTATACTCGATATCAAAATCATTTTTAGACATAAAATTACACCATATGATCAAGCTTGATGTGAATGATTATTCCTTGTATCATTTATATTGGTCAAGTCTATTAAACTAATTTATAATTTACATTATCAAAAGTGACTTTGTTCTTCACGCCAATTCCAAAATAACTTTAACAAATTTAAGTCAAAAAAGCATCTGGTTTTCTAAAATTTAAGCGGACAACAATTTATCTTCTAATTTTTCTTCAGTTTATCTATTGCGATTAAAGATGCTCCTAAAGCACCTGTAATTTGAGGTTCCTCAGGTATTAATGCGTTCTGTTTCATTTTTTCCTCTAACGCCTTAACTACTTCACTATTCTTTGCAACACCTCCTGTTATGATAACATCAGGTTCTATTCCCACTCTTCCTACCAAGGACAAAACTTTGGTTGCGATTGACTCGTGTATCCCCCCAATAATTGCACCACGTTCCGCCCCTTGTGCTATTCGAGAAATAACCTCTGATTCTGCAAATACCGTGCAAGTAGAACTGATTGGTACTATTTCTTTCGACGCTAGTTGGTCCATTTTATCTAGAGGAACTTGCAAGGAATTAGCCATCACTTCCAAAAATCTCCCCGTACCTGCAGAACACTTGTCATTCATCTCAAAATCATTTAAATGGCCGTGACTATCAATTTTAATCGCTTTTGAATCCTGTCCACCAATATCAATTATTGTTCGTGCTGTTGGAAATAAGAAATGTATACCTTTTGCTTGACAAGAAATCTCTGTGACCTGACTGGTTGAAAAATCTACATTTTTCCTTGAATATCCCGTAGATATTGTCATAGCAACCTTAGCCATAGTAATGTCAAGTTTTTTTAGTAGATCCCCTACTAAAATTTTTGCAGTTTCTTTTGTATTAAATCCTGAAGGCATAATGTTCCATCCCTCCATATTTTTAGTATCAATATCTAATACTACTGCTTTTGCTGAAATGGAACCGATATCAACCCCGAGAGTAAACATGATAACCTATCCAAATTTAACCTGCTCTACAAGCTCAATAAAGCTCTCCATCCGTGTCCAAGTCTGCTCTTCTGAGAAGTTCCTAGAATCGACCATATCTGCATCAATTATCACACCTGGAACCCCGGTGCGATCAGTAATTGCCTTTTTATAAGATAACATTCCCATGCTATATCGCTTACATGCTTTATTTGAGTGAAGAACAAAACCGTCTATTTTGTATTCTTCGATAAGTTCAGAAATGAGATCAATTCGGTATCCCAAGTCCTGGTTGAGGTATACTTGACTATATACCTTGGCAGCAGCGTCGAGTGCGGATTCTAGATCTCTACCCGATATGGGATTCGCCCAAGCATTGGTATATGTATCGACGGGAAAAACAACCCCACGTTTAGCAAGTTCATTAAAAAATGGATATAGATAGTACCAAATAGCAATATTATCCCACAGCAATCTGATCTTCTCATTTTTTATTGCCCCTAATCCAGTATTGACACGCGTTTGAACCTCTGTCAATAAATCTTCATAAACTTTAATTGTCTTTTTCAATCCGCGTTGAGTGACAATTGGGGCCATAGTAATGAATCTATCTGGACAATTAAGTGGTGAGGGAATATTCCGGCAGCTCTTTAGAATATCCATCCATAGTTTTGTAGCCGTATTAGACAATTCAAATGTATTTAGCATTTTTTCATGATTTATTTTTTTTCCAGTATGGGTTTCAATAAACTCAACCAAATCATCTATCTGTTCACGAACATAATCAAATACATGGTTTTCTTGTGTTCCCGTGATCGGTGGAGTATCCAGATGAAATAAGGGAATATTATAGTACTCCGCAATTGTGTTAAACCATTTTACGACTGTTCCGCATATATTATTACTAGATACTAATAGATTGGGTTTACTAAGCCCTTTCATTAAACTATCTTGTGGTTTGAAAACGGTTCCTAGGTGGCATCTGGCATAACTACAGAGTTCCTTGTTAAATCCTTCATTTTCTGCCACTTGACAGGCCTGAACTGATGTTTTTGATCCTCCCAATATCGCTGCATAATTTTCTGGATAGAGTACAATGATACCTGCAGAGACCAATAATTCCACAGGTGATCCACTTGTCACCCAAGCTACTTTCTTTTTTAAGAAGGGAACCATTGGTAATAACTTTGAATTGCGGTAGTATGATTGCATTGCTTTTTTGTACTTCAAACTGTACAATTTATTGTATGCACGTTCTGTATCTTTACCTGTTTTCTCTTCACTCATTTAATCACCAATTCTTTCAATAAATGCCTCTACACGAGTTGTGAGTTGACCAATATTTGTAAGTTGAGGATCAGTAACTAGGGTTAAACAAGGCATCTCCATTGTATTTTCCAAATAATGGGACAGATTACGGGATTCAAAGGCATCGGGATCACAAAAACTGTAATAAATAAATATCACTCCTGAAATATTATACTTGTTAATTTGCTCAATTAAATATTCTTTCCGTTTTTCAGGAAAATGATGGACCGAATCAGGTACTCTATCAATAATGTAGGAATTTGCAATTTTTTCAATTAGAAAATCCGTGTCATTTTCCTCGGCATCTGGACTATTAATATCTATTTGGAAACTATTGCTTCTGGATCCAAATGTCAAATCATTTGCTACTACTGAGTTGTTTAATTGAGTAATCTCCTCAAACAATCGATAATTATCAAACATGCTACCTGAAATCAGTATTCTTGAAGTGTTTTGTTTAGAATTTGATTCTTTAGGGTTTTTGTCTAATAAATTGAAAGTATCCTCCAAAATCTCAATACCTCTCTGAATAGGAAGAATATCAACAGTGAGCATAATTTTAAATAAATCTGAAGTTAAGAATCCCTCTTGAATTTTATCATGAATTAAATCAGCTAGGTTCAAAAGTAATGTTCTTTTTTTATTATGAAGATTGATAGCTTCTTTTAATTGTAGATAAGTAATTTTTTTACCAGTCCAATCCTGTAACCAGGTAACCAATCGTTTGATTTCTTTGTAATAATAATTTGCCTCTCCTTTTCCACCCCGCTTGACTGGTAAAAGAAATCTAAAAGATGCAAAAGCGTCTGGTAGGGATTTATTTAGTTGAAGTAGATCAAATATGTTTTGGAGAGAATCACAATGATTTTCTGAAAAAATTCCTGCACTAAAACTTTCACTATTATTAATTATGAATTCCATCATATGCCTACTTTTAGCACAAACAAATGGTTGAATAATAGAATCAATTATTAAATTAACCGAACCATTCTTTTCTCTCGAGCTTATATCTGATGGGATTCTAATAGGGATTAAACCAGCGGCTGTAACTATTTCAACCGGTATATCTGCTGTAAAATATACGACAGATTTACCTAAAAATTCGTCCTGTTGCAATATTCTGCTGAAATTGGTAATTAAATTGTCCATATCAGAAATTACCTTGTCTAATAGCACTATATTATTGATAAAACTGAATTAGTTTATTACTCTTTATTGTTGTGTTGATGTTTCCTGTTTCAATTTCAGGTTTATTTTTTTCCTTTTTCAATATTCAAAATTAATTATTACTTATTCTAGAAGAATTCTACTCTTTGGGAAAGTAACCGTTAAAAATATTTTTTGGATTTTAATCGTCTAAAAACATTAATTCACAAGTGAAACTATTATCCGAAGCCAAGATATGATTCAATAATATAATCATCTTCTATAAATTCCTCACAAGTTCCAGAGCGTATTATTGTCCCGTCTTCAAGTAAATATGCTCGTTCTGAAACATGCAATGCGATACTAGCATCTTGTTCGATCATTAATATTGTTGTACCTTGTTTTTGGATTTCACAAATTTTATCAATTATATCTGCTTTGATAATAGGAGCTAATCCTAAACTTGGTTCATCTAGCATCAATAGTTTTGGGCGACTCATTAGTGATCTAGCAATGGCGATCATCTGTTGCTGTCCACCACTAAAATTTCCAGCTTTTTCGTCTAACCTCTCAGCTATATCCGGGAATAATTCAAGTACCTCCTGTAGGTCTTTTTCTACCTGTTCCTCATCATCTTTGAAAGTGTAAGCTCCAAGAATTAAATTTTCTTCAACGGTTAAGTCATGAAATAATCTTCTACGCTCAGGACAGTGAACAATCCCTCGTTTTACGATTTCATTGGGCCTCAGAGATCCGCCTCGTCCTACTTTCTTAAATTGAGATTTTGTAGCTTCCAAAATAAGTTCGTCATTATAGATTACTTTTCCCTTTTCAAGTTCTATAAGCCCACTAATTGCTCGAAGGAGGGTGGTTTTTCCTGCACCATTAGGACCTATAACTGCAACAAACTCCCCTTCCATAACTTGCAAATTTACAGACGCAAGAGCTATTGCTCTTCCGTAATGAACACTAAGATTATTAATTTCTAACAATTTTGGATGCCTCCATACCTAAATATGATACAATTACCTCGATATTTTTAGAAATCTCTTCAGGACTGCCTTCTGCGATCAATTTACCCTGATCTAAAACAATTATTCGATCAACTAAATTAGCTAGAAGCTTTAATTTGTGTTCAACAAGTAGAATTGTTGTTCCAAAGTCCTTGTTGGCATTTTTTATTAGCTGGGTAACCCGAAATGCATCCTCAGCACCGAGTCCACTAAATGGTTCATCTAATAGTAAGATATTTGCATTTGTTGCTGTTGCTCTAGCAAAATCAAGTCTCTTTAAATCACCATGGGGTAATATTAAAGCTGGATATGATTTTTTTTCACCTAAATCGACTTCTAATAAAGAACTAAGGGCTGCAGCTTTTAATTTTGAAGGTTTGGATATCTTTTGCCTTGGAATATGTGGTACAGTAACATTATCTATCGCCTCAAGGAATTTAAATGGACGAACAATTTGGAATGTTCTTGCAATACCATACTTTCGCACTATTTTATCTGGTCGCATACCAACAATGTTGTCACCATTCGAAGTTATAATTTTCCCATTCTCTGGTTTTAAAACCCCAGATATCAAATTAAACAAGGTAGTTTTTCCAGATCCATTGGGACCTATTACGCCAAGAATTTCTCCTTGATGTACATTAAAACTCACATTATTTACTGCAATAAGTTCACCAAATTGTTTGGTCAAATCTTGAATTTGCAGAATTTTTTTCTTATCTGAAGAAATATTTTGATTTACAGGGTCAGTGACATCGTTTATATCTCTTGGTCGTGAATCGTTGTTAAATTCTTCATTATTTTTCATAAAAATCACTTTGGAGGTTCGTAATTACCAATGCTTGGCCAGACTCCCCAAAATCGGAGACGTAGAAAGCGTATAACATTATGTCCAAAATAACCCAATACTACACCGATAATAAGATATATTAGAAACCTACCATTTGGATGTACTACATCAATATATCCGAATAATCCACCCTCACCGAAATTGTCAATTAAGAGCTTTGAAGGAGAAAACTTATCGGATAACAAGGAGACTATTTTACCTGATTCATAAAATGAGAGGAATATTGCAAATAGCATGCCAAATAATACCCCATTTCTGAATCGTTTGTTAGCTCGAACTAAACCGAGTGGTTGATATTTTAATACTAAAAGTAGGATTATTCCTAAGGCTAAATTTTCCAGAGTTGGAACTTCTATGAATGCATCATCTAAATAAATGTTCATTGAAAAGAAGAGCACAAAAGTTCCCACTACTGCTCCAGTAATTGAACCAATTCCTCCAAAAACAGACCAAATAATAACTTCAAAACTTTTGGTCATGCCAAATAAACTAGGTGAGGAGTTCCCTACTGATTGTGTATACAATCCACCAGCAATTCCAGCAAAAAAGGCAGAAATTCCATATACAACAACTTTGTACAGTGCAACATTGATACCAGATGCAGAAGCAGCAGTTTCGTCTTCACGTATTGATTGTAATACAATACCAAAACGAGATCTAGCCAGCTGGACCATTATTAATAGACTAATGAATAGGAATAGAAGTACTGCAGTATACTCATTTTGTTTATCGCTTAAATAATCACCACTTGCTTGTACCAATTTTGCATTTACAGGAATTCCAAGATTTCCGAGAGTCTTATCCTCCCAAAGACCTCTTACAAGCAACAATGCGATTAGAGGCAAAACCAAAGTTACAAGAGCGAAGTATGGTCCTCTCAATCGTAAAGATACTGTACCTATTATAATAGCAAATAGTGAGGCAACCAAAGCTCCAACAATAATTGCGGTTAGAGCATTTAAATCTACATTGACGCTTCCGACTGAAAGGAATTTTGTTCCAATACCTGAAAATATTTGTGTTTCACCTAAAATAGGAATTTTTAGCGATAATCCAATCAGATAGAACGTTGAAATGTAAGACCCTATTCCCAAATAGAGAGCATGACCAAAAGATACTTGTCCACTATATCCGGATAATAAATCCCATGAGGCAGCGAAAATAGCAAATATCGCACATTTTATCAAGATACTTGTCAAGAATCCTCTTCCTTGGGGAAGGGAATCACCCGCAGGGAGCAAGTCAATCTCATGGGCATTTTGTATAGTATTACCAATTATTGGCCAGTCAGCCATCCATGGAAGGAAAATGATGAATATTGCCCCAACAATGTATAACCATCGATCTTTGATTTTATCTAAGTGATATGACCAATTTACAGAGTTTAATTTTTCATAGATTTTTGTATCTTTAAAATTGTTTGACAATTTTGACCAATATGACATTATTCACCCTCCTCACTTTTTCCAAATAATCCATCAGGCTTCAAAAGCATAACAAACAAAATAACGATCAAAGGAACCACAGAACTCAGTTCTATATCATTATGAGCAACAAAAGCCTCGACAAATCCAATAATCAATCCTGCTATGACACTACCCATAATACTACCTAAACCACCTAGTGTGACAACAGCAATCGCCATGACTAAGGGGACCCAACCCATATGTATTCCCCATTCAGGTTTGTTCTCATAAGATGTTGTTAATATAGCTGCTGCTGCTGCTAAACCCATTCCCAATCCTGTCGTTACCAAATATACCTTCCGAACATTAATACCGACAAGCCATGCTGCATCCTCATCCTGGGCAACTGCTTGCATTGCTCTTCCCATACGGGTATATTTTAGAAATGAAATCACTAAAACGATCAGAATAATTGCTATTACTGTTGCAATCACTCTGAGAGATTGCTGGGTAGTTCCAAATAGTTCCATGCCATCGGTTTTTGATACTACACCTTTAAATGGATGGGAAATGACACCAAAAAGGGTAAAACCACCGTTATCTGGAAATTTTAATAATGGTATAACACTTTGAATGATCAAAGCAATTCCAAAGGTAACAATTATCACATTTGTAACGTTTGACCTTATTTTATCTAATAAATATCGATCAATCAATATGCTGATAAAAGCAACAAACATCACAGATATAAAAAATAATGCAAAATAAAGTGCTGGTGAATAATCAGCCGAAAGTGAATTTGTCAAGAACACGAAGATATTCAGAATTATATGAGCAGTAAATGCTTGTTTAGGTGATAATTCGATATATAGAAGTGCTAAAGTAAAATAGATCATGCTTACTTGGATAATTGCCGCATTAACTGTCGAATTAAACCCTTCTACATCGTAAAATGAAGCCATTAGTTGACGGTGAACAACAAATAACAGAATATTAACTAAAATAATTATTAAACCGTATTTTCTCTCTTCAAATTTGAAAAATATAATTATTAGACCAGCGATAAACAATATTAACGGTGCTAAGATCAGAAACATATTCTTAAAACTGTTAAAATCTGTTACAGAGGTTTCTAAAATCCCATCTGCATCCATTACTGTCATCTGGCGAAGCCAAAATGCAGTATATGCTCCCATGATGAAGTAACCTCCAATGGAAAGCTTAAACATACGTGCTATTCCAAATATAATTGAAAAACCAAGTGCTATTAAAGCATAAAATACTCCTTGCATAAATCCTGTTAGTAGGATATTTGTTGCTGATGCAACTTCATAGCTCATGAAAACATAAATAAAAAATATCGGGAAGGCGATGCTCAGAAATACAATCGATTGGAAATCACTTTCTTCTAGAAATCTTTTTTTGAAAGTTTGGTATTTATTTGAATTAATAAAATTATTTAATGTTTTAATGAGAATCACCTGATTGTTTGAAAAATAAGTTATTAGGGAAAATTAATCTTCCCTAATCCTATATATTTGTACCTTTTTTATTTTTTTCGGCGTTTGTTCATGACAACTATTGCCATTAGAGTGGATGCAAAGATTGCGATAAATAATTCATATCCCGGGAATAATCCTTCATCACTTTCTTCCCCATACGGAGGTAACACTGGTGCTTTAATTAAATCTGCTGACGCACTTGGCCAAATTGCAACTTTTGTTCCATCTTCTTGCCACTGAGCAAAATATGGTTGAGGATAGGGGAAACCAGCTACATTATATGAGGAAGTTGTAAATAAGTCATGAACTGTAAAGTTCGCGTAAGCGTTTAAAGGAGCTGAAAGACTCTTAACTTGACCTTCTACAGGTTCATTCGTAAATTTCATTCTCGCGGATACTCCAATATAATCTGTTGTTAAAAGTGCATCTTGAATACCAGCGCTTGTCGCATTATCTGCTCGTTCAATGGCATCTTTAAGTATGTACACTGAATCATATGAACCATAAGAAGTATAAGTTGGTCTTTCATTAAATTTAAGTTCGTACGCTTCAATAAAGGCTTTTGTCTTAGTTGTAGGATAAACTCCAGGTGGAGCGTTTTCAAGACCAATTTCTCCAAATGATGCACCATCTGTATCTTCAAAGACAGTACTTTTCTGTGATTCGACGTTAATCCCAGCAAGCATCACCTTATCATTCAAACCCTTTGCAGCCCATTGTTCGGTGACAGCTTTACCAACGGGAGCTGAAAAGATTGTAAGAATAGCATCAATTGAGTCATTTTGGTCAACTTTGTCAAGTATCGTACTAATTGATGAAGCAGTTGCATCTTGAGGAATAGGTGCAATTATTTCAGCATTCACTTCAATTGCCCCTCCGGATAGCAGAGGTAAATATTTACCATAACCTCCAACCAAACCTGCTGTCCAGGCAGCATCCTCATAGGCAAGTGCAACAACTTTGATGTCGTGATCAGCTAGTAAATCTAGATATAGACCAACATTAGCCATTAATAGTCTAGAACCATTCACAGGACCAACTCTCCAGAAGTAGGGAGTGAAAATTGGGGCAGTTGAGCCAACACCCAAAAATGGCGTTCCATATGTTGCCAGATTTGGCATGATACCACCCATCACAACTTCAGTCCTGAATCCACCGAGCATGGCTATATTACCATCTGTGGCTAGTTTTTCAAGCTTGGTTCCAGCAATTGTAATATCTGGTAAGCCATCAGTTCCACTGTTTGATTCTACTTGTAAAACAAAATCGTGAGCAGTGCCATCAACATCAACACCAGCTCCAGCATTGATTTGTTCTACAGCCAGTTCAGCTCCCTTTTTCATATCTTCCCCAGGGGTTATTGAGAGGGGCCCAAGAGCTCCAATTTTTATCGTATCAGTCCTTGCGGCATTAACGAAGACAACTGGTGTCGCAGAAAACATCATGGACGCCGCTAGGGCAACCATGAACGTAATTTTGATATATTTTATTTTCATTGTTATGTGTCAATATATCAATCAATTTTAAATATTTCCGACCTTAGTTTTTGAAATATGAAATAATCATATGGCAGAATGAGCAATTATATCATTTTAATAGTAATAATTATCCTATAATTGTAATACCAAATTTATTCTGACAAAATCCGACAAAATATTATTTATATTAATGTAGGGACACAGACTTTCTTTTTTTATGTATATCAATTAGGCAAATTATTTCTTTTTAAATTTTGCATATTCTTGATCCCTTAATTCACGGCGTAAAATCTTTCCAATTGCAGATTTTGGTAATTCATTCATATAATCAACATAATGTGGAACCTTATATTTTGCCATTCTAGACTTACAAAACTCCTTTAATTCTTTAGGAGAAGCAGTTTCACCGTCTTTTAAAACAATGAAAGCTTTTGCAGTTTCTCCTCTGTAGCTATCAGGAACACCGACTACAGCAACTTCAGCTATGGCTGGGTGTTCATAAAGTACATCCTCAACCTCACGAGGATAAATTTTTAATCCACTTGCATTTATCATGTCTTTCTTCCTATCAGTAATTGTGAAATATCCATCTTCATCCATAGTTGCAATATCCCCAGTCATGAAGAAATTTTCGGAATTCATTACCTCTGATGTCTCCTCTTCACGCTTCCAGTACCCTTTCATAACCTGAGGGCCTCTAATGCCCAATTCGCCCTCCTCGCCGAAACCTAATTCAATTTCTTTATCATTCGGATCGAAAATTCTTACCTCCGTATCCGGAAAAGGTAAACCTACTGTGCCTGGTTTGATTATACTACCAGGACCAACTGGGTTGACATGTGTGATAGGACTGGTTTCTGTTAAACCATAGCCTTCCACAACTCTGGCTCCGGTTAACTCCTCAAAGTTTTTCATTATCTCAATAGGTAGAGGCGCAGAACCAGAAATACAAGCACGTAAACTGGAAAGATCATAATCCTTTATTTTCGGATGCATCAATAGAGCAAGATAAAGAGTTGGCACACCATGGAATATAGTTGGTTTATGTTTGAAGATTGTTTCGAGTAGATCTTGGAACATCGGTCTTCCCGCTCTCGCATCTGGAATTAAAATCAATGAACTAGCATGGGTAACTGCTGATATCAAACAAGTAACTAGTCCATAGACATGAAATAATGGGAGCACTCCCACATATCTTTCTTTTCCACGTACCATAGTTGGTAGAATCCAATGTGTTAATCCTGTTATATTAGAAATCAAATTAGAGTGAGTAATCATTGCACCTTTTGAGACCCCTGTTGTTCCCCCGGTGTATTGAATTAAAGCTAAATCTTCACGAGGATCTATTTCAACGTCTGGTGGAGAATTCGTGGTTTCCTTGATCAATTTCTCCATTGAATAATCATTTTCATCGATTGCTCTTCTTATGGGTAATTTTCTAGTTAGAATTCCCAGGAAATTTTTACTCAAAGAGATTTCACTGCTTGCACGAGCAACTATAACAGTCTTTAGTCCAGTCTTTTCCCTGACCTTTTTGATCCTTTGATACATCACGTAATCCAAACAGACTAGTACTTCTATATCTGCATCATTTATTTGATGGATCAATTCATGCTCCATATACTGAGTGTTGAATGTGACACAAACTGCACCAAGTCGCTGAATTGCAAAAAAAGAAATTACAAATTGAGGGATATTAGGCATGAATATTGCAACTCGATCTCCCTTCTTCACTCCTAAATTATGCAAGGCTGTTGCAAAACGACCTACTTTGTCAAAATAAGTTCTATAATTTGTCTTCTTATCAAAGAATATTAACGCTGTTGCCTCGGGAAAGTCATTATAAGCTGCTTCGAGATAGTCATAAATTCCGTGTTCTGGATAATCTATTGATTCAGGTACTCCTTTGGAGTAACTATTTAACCATATTTTATCTTTAAATTCGGTATGTTTTGTTAATTCATCAGAAGTTGATACAGATGTCACTAATTTGTAATAGGAATATACCTCTATAATTGTATCGTTTTTCAAATATCGAGTTTTGTATATTATTGTTATTGAAACAATTTCTAGTATTTTCTCCTAATTGTTGTTACTAATCGTGTTAAGTTGAAAAATGTATTATGCACGAAAATTCGTAATTAGCTTTGGAGTAACTGAAGCATCCGAAATGGAGGAATAGTGAGTCCAAGTCTTACTATTTGGTTCACTTTTCAGCATGATTTGGTCACTAATTCTAATCAAGTTAAACCAATCAATCCGAATAAGTTTGTATAATATGCCATTTAAATAAAAAATTATGGATAGCATTTTTAATTTAAATGAGAAGATTGCTTTAATAACAGGTGCTTCCCGTGGAATTGGACAAGCGATCGCGGAAACATATGCAAAATCTGGAGCTACTGTCGTTTTATCAAGTCGGAAACAGGAAGGACTCGATAAAGTAGCAGAAAAAATCATTTCAAATGGTGGCAAAGCATTTGCTCTCGCAGCTCACACCGGAAATGCAGATCAAATTAAAATTCTCGTATCTAGGATAACAGACGAATTTGGTGGTGTAGACATCTTAGTAAATAATGCTGGCACCAATCCCCACTTTGGACCTATATTCAGTTCTGAAGAAAGTCACTGGGATAAGATACTCGATGTCAATTTAAAGGGATATTTTAGGGTTGCAAAGGAATGTGCCAAAAGTATGCGAGAAAGGGGAGGAGGAAAAATAATTAACATTGCATCAATTGCTGGAATTAATCCAATGCAAGGCTTGGGTTTGTATTGTGTTTCCAAGGCTGGAGTAATAATGTTAAGTAAAGTATTAGCAGTTGAGCTGGCCAAAGACAATATCCAAGTAAATGCTATCGCACCAGGAATGATCAAAACTAAATTTAATCAAGCCTTATGGGATAATCCAAAAATTTACGAATACATAATTGAAGATATTCCACAGGCTAGAATCGCTAATCCTGATGAGGTTACCGGCATAGCATCATATCTAGCGTCAAATAGTTCAGGCTTTACCACGGGAGCGGTATTTGTTATAGACGGGGGTCAAATCGTGGGTGATTCACGTAGCATGTTTTAATCATCTGTAAAATAAATCCAATCCATCGAAGTTTAATTGCTAAATTTTTAATCTAGATTTTATGAAAAATTTCAGTAATTTATGCTTAAGTGAATCATAGGGAGGGTATCTGAACCAAGGATCAAACCAGGTTTTATGATTAATTATTCCACGTTTCTGACTAAATGTATCAAAGGAGTATTTCCCATGATATGATCCAATTCCCGAATCACCAACACCACCAATTGGGAATTGACTACTAGCAAATTGTAAAACAGCATCATTAATCATAGCCCCACCAAAAGGACAGTTATCTATTATGTAATTTTGGAATTTTTTATTTTTAGAATAGATATAAAGAGCTAATGGTTTTGGTTTACTCTTTATCAACTCAATTGCTTCCTCAATTTCACTGTACTCAATGATTGGTAATAACGGTCCAAATATTTCTTCTTGCATGATTTTAGATTCCTCATGAACACCATCAATTATGGTAGGTGAGATAAACCGTTTAGATCGATCATGTTTACCTCCGTATACAATGTTACCTTCCTCCATCAAGCCAATTAATCTATCAAAATGCTTCTCATTTATAATCCTTGAATAATCAGTACTCTCTTCCGCATATTGACCATAAAACTTTGGAATAATTTCTTTAAATTTACTGATAAGTTCTGGTTTTATACTTTTGTCGACTAAAAGATAATCAGGACTCACACAAATTTGTCCAGCATTGAAATATTTTGACC
>CAZRLL010000063.1:12455-17430 GCA_964600735.1 uncultured archaeon | reverse complement strand
AACGAGTTGGGGATTTTAGAAAATGAAATTGATTTACAAGACATTCAAAGCCTACATCACCTTAGAAATTCAATTCAGCATCGGGGCAGGAATGTCAATTTAGATGATTTTAGTGAATTTATTGCTCTAGCCAAGAAGTTTGTGGGAGTGCTGGTAAAATTAGTATTTCAAACAGATTTGGAAGATATTAGACAGTTATCACTTATAGAAAATAATGAGCTTAGACAAAGATTAAGTTGGGCTTACGAAGAACTCGATAATTCAAATATTATCTTAGCTTTAGCTTGGTCAAATAATGTAATTAATTCTATAATGTCTCATGCCTCTGCAATTTATGGTTTTGAAGAAAAAATTATGCTATTTGATTTTTTGCCCCATAACCTTTCAAATGTACTAGAAGCAATGAACTATCAACGACAGGTGACGGATACATTAACTCGTCCAATTGAAGATTATGAACAAACATATAATATTGATGAAAAGATAACAATCTTGGACAAAAACTTATCAAAATTGATTGAAATAGTTGATGTCTATAGTAATAATCTGCATTTACTTTATGAAACACAATTAGGGAGTATGTTATCTCGTGATCCCAGACATTATTTGTATCTTAGATACCAACTTGACAAATTATTTGATCAAAAAAGTATAAGAGTGCTGCATTTAAAAGAGGATGCTAACATTCCAAATTATAGTGAAGGAAAAAATATGGTAGATCAAGTTGTCTCAATGATAGTTCGATGGGAACAGCTTTATCCAGATATCGAAATTTACAAGATGAAACGAGATGATTTAAAGATACGAAAGTAATTTCAGATCTTGGAATAGTCCTATTGTAACATCCAGAAATTTTACAAAACCAAATTAACGGTTAACCGATGATAAACTTGTTTAATCCAATCTTGACTCAATCATTAATGTCGAATGAGATCGTTAAGGAAACACTTGATTGGGTATTTAATCGTTATTCAGATACAAAAGCAATACTTAGACAATTGGGTGAAGGTATTAACACACGTATATTCGTTGGACAACATTCTATGCTTTCATTTGTTAGAATTGAACCAAACACTCAAGGAAGTATTCATAGCCACCCTGAAGAACAATGGGGGATATTGTTAGAAGGCAATTGCATTAGAATTCAAGATGATATTGAATTAGAGATGAACGAAGGAGACTTTTGGTATGTTCCTCCGGATATTTTGCATGGTATTAGTACCACAGACCACCCAGCAGTGATTTTGGACGTCTTTAGTCCGCCAAGGCCTGCCTATCAAACAGAGGGACATGGATTTGCTACGGAGAATGATGATAAATGAAGGTGAAATCAATAAAACAACAATTGAAAGATGGAAAAAAATTAATTAATGCTTGGTTAGCAATACCGAATTCCTGGACTGCAGAGATAATTGGAAAACTTGGTTTTGATGTAATTACCATAGACATGCAACATGGGCTGGCGGATTATAAAACTGTAGTTTCCATGCTTCAAAGTATTAGTATATCCGAATCATTACCCATTGTAAGAGTACCTTGGAATGATCCTGCGATAATCATGCGAGCATTAGATGCAGGAGCAATGGGGATTATCTGCCCAATGATAAATACCAAAAAGGATGCCAGTAAATTTGTAGGGGCTTGTAGATACCCACCAGGAGGATATCGAAGTTATGGTCCGATACGTGCCAACCTTTATTCAGGAGCTGACTATTTTGAAAATTCCAATGAAAAAATAATCACTTTGGCTATGATTGAAACAGCTGAAGCCGTACGTAATATTGATGATATCTTATCAGTTGAGGGGTTGGATGGTGTTTATATTGGCACAATGGATCTTAGCATTAGTCTGGGAATCGAGGATCACGGTGAATTGAGTAATCCTATCCTTAGAGATGCGATTGTTAAAATTGTGGCAAGCGTAAAAAAACACCATCTTGTTGTAGGTATGCATACCAGATCTATTGAGGAGATAAAATTGCTTCAAGACATAGGAATTCAAATTATCACCCCTATCAATGATAGTAAATTATTCCAAGCAGCTGCAGAAAATGTGTTTAAACAAACAAAAATGGCTTTGGACGCCCGTGCAGAAAACAAAATTTAGGCGATTTCTTTATTGCGTTTAGGCTCTGTTAAACGCCAAAAGCGTTCATGTTTTTGGCAGAAAAATTGAAATCGAGGTGCCAATTCCTACTTCACTCTGTACCTTGATAAATCCATCACTCTGTTCAATTAAATTTTTAACAATTGCCAAACCCAATCCTGTTCCCTTTTCTTCTTTTTTCGTTGTGAAAAATGCTTCAAAAATATTATTAATATTTTCTTTATGTATCCCTTCACCTGTATCAGAGATAGTAATTTCAATTAAATCTTCTGGAACTAATTTACCATCATTTACAATTTGATTCTTATCGTAGCTATTTGTAATAATACTTAGAGTTCCTTCACTTGGCATGGCATCAATCGCGTTATTAATTAAATTTAATAGGACATGCTTGAAATTCGTTACATCAATGGTTATGTTTCCGATATTTTTGTCTAAAATTAGCCTTTTATCAATATCTTTTCTAAATAACAGCCCAAGAGATGTGACATAATCTGCGATCAACTGATTGATATTAACTAATTGAGGTTTGACTACTCTTTTCCTGCTAAATTTCAAAAGATCTCGAGTAAGGGATTTGGCATTTAATATGGCATCATAAAGATCTATAATAAACTCATGATTTTGTTCGTTGTCTGAAATTGAACTTTGAATCTTTTCAGCATTTAATAACATGATTGAGAGTTGGTTATTATAATCATGGGCAATTCCTCCTACGATTTTACCAATAGCATCCATTTTTTGGGATTGAATCAGTTGCTCTTGGGTTATCATTAGCTTTTTCTCGACAATCCTTATTTCTTCCTTATATTTAGTCATTTTTTCCCGATATTTCGAAATATCTTGAAAAATAGTATAATACTCAGAGATGTTTCCATTCTGGGTATAATTAGGAATAGTAGATAACTTGATGACTCGGATTTCATTGTTTTTCCTCTTGATTTTTCCTATTTGATTACTTAAAAAACCAAATTTTCTAATTTTCTCTTGCATTACACGATATGACAATTCACCAACGTAAATATTCTTAAAACTGGTCAGATCTGGGTTCTTACAATCATATCCTAGTATTTCATAACCAGCTTGATTTAAATCCAATAAATCTCCATCAATTGTAGTTATAGCTATTCCAACGGCTATATTTTCGAAAAGATATCGATATCTCTCCTCTGTTTCTACCTTTTCTCTTTTGGTTTTCTGATAAGTATTATTGGTATCGTGAAGAAGTTTTTGAATATAGTCGAAACTTCTGTTTTCAGCCTCAAAATATAGATAATGGCTGGTATCTAATGAATCTTCATCTTGAAATCTATCTTTTAAGTTTTCATAAATTAACTGATTACGCAATATGTTATTTTCTTCAATTGCATTTTGATAGCTTTCTCTTAATATGTTCAATTCTTCAATTATTTGTTTTATTGAATTGTCCCTATTCAGCATGAGATCCCCAAACAATGAAAATATTCAGTATTCCCAATAATCAAAATATATTGATATTTTATTTATACTAAAATCATATTAAAGGTTTTTCAATTTAACTTGATTAATGACATTTCATAGGTTATACTAATATCCCATATTAGAACTAGAAACGATCTCTATTATAATTTTAATGATACAAAATTTTCACCTAATGGAGAAAGATTCTATTACATTAAGCGGTAATTTTTTACCATTGTTGAACAAAGTTATTGATATAGTTATTATCATGTTAACCCAGTAAATTTATGATGAAAAAATCTGTAGCGATGTTTGAAATTTTAATTGCCGCATTATTATAAGATAAATTATGATCTAGGCCTTTTTCTTCTGATATAATTTTATGGTATTGTTCATTCAATTGTTTTTTAATTAAATCAGGAGGGAATAGCAAATCTGTATCGCTGCACATAATTTTTGTAGGAATACGATTGAATATACCATGGGAGTTTTCAGGGGGGTTTAGCTGTAATTGAGTTGCAAAAGCTCCAGCAAAATCATCATAATGAGGTAGTCTTATTGCTCCTGAATCCTCCATGAATTTAATTATTAAAGGGATTTGAATTTCACTTGATAAGAAATTAAAATTTAATACTGGACTCCATAAGAATAACGCAGAAACAATTGAGCTGAAATTGGTTAAACATACTGATATCGACCCACCAAATGATTCTCCATAAATGCCAATTTTAGGATAAATCTCTTCATGTTCGGTAGCAAAATAATCTAAGACTTTTTTGGCGACATTATACGAATTGCGATAGGTGTAATAACCCTCAGATTTTCTTATTCCTGGGAAATCAAAAGCAAAAAAAGCAATGCCAACATCGGTTAAACATTTTCCTAACAGTTGGGTTTCACTAAATGGACTCCTTCCGGGCAAACCGTGCATACGGATAACCAATGCTTCAGTTTCAGTTTCAGGTGAGAAAAAAATATGTGAAATTTTTGAAAATATCTCGTCATCAAACGTGCGAGATTGCATTAATGATAGATTTTAGTGATAGTATAAGCCAATTTCGGAATGTGATAATTCGAAGATAATAATTAAGGATCAATATTTATCATCACTCAATATAATTATTAATTCTCTTCACTTTAAATGCTACTGAGTTTATTTTTATTTTGAATTTTTTGTCTTGAATTTATTGAATTAAAGGATGGATCGGTATAAATAAGATAATAATAAATATTGATTTGACTATTCGTGAAAATTATGACTTGTAATTTTAATTTTTCAGCAGACTTCCCTAATTTATTTTAAGAAACTGCGAAAACGGATAGATTAAATTTTGATTTTTTAATAATTTTATTTCTAGATTAGATTTTGCGATTTATCCTTATTTTTTACGGATAGAAACATCAACTATGAAGCAAGTGCAAAAAATG
>CAZRLL010000063.1:4175-12355 GCA_964600735.1 uncultured archaeon | reverse complement strand
ATAAATTATACATTTTATATATTTAAAATCGTCTTAATTGAATAGGGGATAGTTTTACTAGAAAATTTTGAAACAAATATCATTTGATAATAGACTCGATTTTGTAATTTTTTTTAGTCATATAATATTGGGTGATTTAATTTACAATATTTTATACCGCTGTTTGTTATTATTATCCAATTTCAACTTGTTTGAATAATCAAAATAAATATGATTCGAAAATTCTTTTAAAATGTGTAATTTTAGGCAATAATAGTGGATCAATCAATATTATTTGTAGTAAATCCTGAATCAAAGGGGGGAAAAACAGGTAAAACGTGGCTAAAAACCTTTGAAATAATTAAACCATTATTAACCAATCCCCATGATTTTGTGATTGCTGATGGCATAGGTTCTGGTATTACTTCAACATTAGATGGAATAAAAGATGGTTATACTACAATAATTTCTGTTGGAGGTGAGGGGTCCAATAATGAAGTAGCCAACGGAATCTATCGTTCTGGAAATAAAGACGTTTCTCTTGGTTTTATCAAATCCGGAACCGCAAATGATTATTTAAATGTTATAAACTGGCCTGATTCCTTGGAAGATCAGGTTGAATTAATAAATATTGGAAAAACAATTCCCACTCCAATTACAAAAGTTAATGGTGATTCAGAAAGAATTTCATTAAATATCGCCGATGTTGGAATTGGATCCTCAATTGCATATATGGCATCTGTTGAGAGAAGATTGAAGTGGGTCCTAGGTGGCTTCCGTTACACTTTACTTGCATTATTGGGGATTTTGAAGTGGAAAAATATCCCATTGACCGTGCATTTGGATGATAAAGAAATATCTGGAGACCTAACATTTTTCATGGCTAGATTTAGTACAACCTCAGGAGAATTCAAAGTATTACCCCATGCAAATACGTGGGGAGACAAGATGGCATATACCATCGCAATGGATTTCAAAAAATTAAAGATGTTGCGTTTCATGAAAACACTGAAAAAAGGAGAACACACAGAAGAAATAGATGGGATATACATGGATTATGCCTCAAAAATTGAATTCGATGCCGAAAAACCCCTACTATTTGAGGTAGATGGCGAACCATTTTCTTATGATTCCTCCAAGGTTAGCATGGAAGCAATTCCCAATGCATTAAACGTGATTTCAACCACCTAATCATAATTGATGATTTAATTTTTCTTAACTGATTTTCGGTAAATATAATAAATTAACAATGGTACTAATAAGCTATTTAATGTCATTATATCAATAGATGAAGTTGAACTTGAAACTTTAGTTGCTCTTGAATTTGCTGAAGAAATTGTGGAATTATTTGTAACTGAGGAATTACTAGTGGCCGATACTGTTGATGTTGGAAATGTTGTTGTCTGAGAATTTTCATTATGGTTAATTATTGGTGAATTAGGATCAAACTGATATGACCATCCCTGTGATAATGTACCCATGTAAAAGCGAAGTTCACCCTTGCTCGGTTCCATAGAAACATTAATTGAACCAGAATTATTCACATTATCGATTTTATGCAAGATATTCCATGATGCTGAGCTTGAATTATATTGTTCGATGCTAGCAAAAATCGAATTTTGACTAATTTCTGCTTCCCATATCACAGAGATATCATTATTATAATTATTAATCAAAATATTTGTGATGTTATATTCTGAGGGAATAACCTCCAGTTGTGGCACACTTAGAAAATATGGTATATGCTTTTGGACACCATTAAAGCTTACATCTAATATTTGATTGGCTGGAGGATTAAACATATCCCAAATTCCTCCCCATCGTCCGTCTTTTGTTCTAAAGAATGAGCTGCTATTACCATATGTTTCTATTGTCATAGCAAAGGAATCCAACTCTCCGTACATCCAATCACCCCATTCTCCATTAACATAATAAAGGTCCCATAATTTAAAATAGGAGAGTTCCTGCATCTCGTTAGCGACTAATGAAAATGCATCATTATCTGGAGCAGGTATATCAGTAAAACCCCAAGGATAGATTATTGATTGAACCCCAGAATGTAGACTTAGTGAGGTGAAGAAATGATGCGATTTTGCCCATTCAGAAAACGCTCTGGTTTCAGGTGCAGAAAATGCATATGGACCCCTATAAGTTTCCCAATTGAGAATTTGAGATGATCCCTGGTTATTAAGACCAAATTTGTATCCATAATTTCGATTCAAGTCTACTCCTCCGGGTAAATCCTCACCGATCTTTCCATCACCGTCAAGATCAACACCCTCCACGGGGACGGATCCATCCCCTCCAACATAACCATCATTATTAACATCCATCACTTCCAAATCATCAGTAGTATTACCATCATTATCCCCATCATACGGTTCTAAATTTTTTCTCTGCCAGGGATTTACATAAAGATGATCCAAACCATCTGGATTAAGCATGGGTACAACATATACTTCAGCATTATTCAATAAATTTACAGCCCATGTTGCTTCCATTAAATAATCATATAACAAAAGGTCGATAAACAATAAAGCATCAATAACAGTGATTGCTTCTCTGGCATGGTGGGCACCAATTACAAGGGTTTCATATTTTTTGTGAATGTCGTTGGTAGTAGGCGTTGTCAATCTAACACCTGCTAGAGGTTTTCCCAAGTAACTTTTTCCAAATTCAAAATAGTGAGCTAAGTCCGGAAAATTACTAGCAACAGATTTCAATTTATTAATATTCTCAGTGCTATTATAATAAGGTCCTAGCGATGAACCCCACACAACTGAATCATCCCCATATACATCACCCGGTAAACCTACACTGTTTAATTCCATCCAAATCCAATTATAATCAGGATTAATTTGCATTATTTGAGAGTTGAAATTCGATTTATTATCTGAAGGAACAGTTTGATACGTGAACGCAGTAAAAAGTAAGCTAATGACCAGAAATATTAACTTGATGCGATTACCCACTATTATCAGATAGATTTCCCAACTAATAAACTCATTTCAATAACAGATAGGAAGCTGATCAATTACGTATACCTTTTGGATATTATTTCTGATAATTTTTTAAGCAATTCCTTTTCATCATCATCGAATTTACCATCGAGTTTGGCGATTAACTCGGCTCGATCAACTATCATTTGTTTTAGCTCATTTAGTTTTTCTCTTTCTTTTTTGCTTAACTTTCCGTCAGATAATGCTTCCTGCAACATTAAGCTGTAAGATTCTGCATCGATTTTCACCTGTTCAATTATATCCATCTCTTCAGGCGTAATAATCCCATCTTTTTTTGCTGCTGAGAGTAGTTGTTTTATTGTATCGTTAAACAATGCATCGCTGCTCAATTGTATCACTCCTCTTAATTTTTCATTTCTTATATTAATTAAGTTTACAACTGATACATTTGATTATTTAATATTGACCTTTTTACAATCCAGATAAATTAATCGTCATAAAAAAATATATTTGTCATCAATCGAAGAATAAAAATTATTTCCGTGTCATTTTAAAAGCTTTCAAAGTATTCCATAATAACATACTGATGGTCATTGGTCCAACTCCACCAGGAACAGGAGTAATTAGACTAGCTTTCTTTTTTACCTTCTCAAAATCAACATCACCAACTAGTTTTCCATCAATTCTGTTCATACCTACATCTATTACTACTACACCATCTTTAACCATATCAGCAGTCAAGATGTTTGCCTTTCCCACTGCTGCTATTATAATATCTGCCTTTTGAGTAATTTCTGTTAAATTTATCGTTCTTGAATGACAGACCGTAACAGTGGCGTGTCGTGATTCCAGTAATCTGATCATCGGTTTACCCACTAAATTTGATCGGCCTATTATTACTGCATATTTTCCTTTCAACTTGACATTACTTTTCTCGAGCATGTAGATTATTCCGTTGGGAGTACATGGTACAAAACCATCCATACCTAACTGAAGTTTCCCGACATTGACATAATGTAAGCCATCCACATCTTTATCGGAAGAGATTGTCATTGTTGCTTCCACTTCATTAAGATGGGATGACAATGGAAGTTGAAGTAAAATCCCATCTACATTTGGATCCTGATTTAGTTTATTGATATGTGATAATAAATCTATCTGGGTTATGTTCGCTGGTAATTTGAAAATTTCATTTCCTATCCCTACCTGATTACATGCTTTTTCTTTGAATTTTACATATATTTCAGATGCTGGATCCTCTCCGACAATTATTGTGGCTAAAAATGGTTTGGGATCTAATTTTGAAATCTCTTCCTTAATTTCATTCCTAATTAATTCAGAATATGCTTTTCCACTAATAATACCAGAATCAAGATAATCTTGAATCTCAGCATTTACCATAAATAAAAAATTTGTATTATAACTTTAAGAAATATGATTTATAACCATTAAATTGCTTAATAACACTAAAATTATTAGATTGAGTAAATATAATTTCTTTTCAATCAGCGAATACTTTATTTGGTTTCTACACTTCTGATTTATACCAGATAGGTAGACCTTCTACTTGATCTTCGACTAAATAACCCTGAAATTGAAGGTAACTTCGTATTCCATCTGATTCTTTTAATCGATTTTCAGAGCGCAATTGTTCACGCATTTTTAACATATAATCAACTTGTATTATTTCCTTTTCGGAAAGCTTGGTAAATGGTACACCCAAAACATCCATCATTGTCTCAAATAAATTCATATAATAACCTAGCATACCAACATTTCCCTCCTTTCTGACCTGATCCATTCGCTTAGCTGCTGAATTTATTTGAGCAAAGGCTCGGGGAGTATTAATATCATCTGTAATGGCTTTTTTAAATAATTCCAGTATTTTGTCTGGAGGTTCAGCAATCGTTTTCGTATCAGATTTATTTAACGTGATTTCTTGTAAGGCTCGATGGTAAGACCGGACCAATCGATAGTATCGTTTTCTGGCAGCTTTCCCCTGTTTCAATGAAAAATCAGCCTGGGTCCTATAATGAGCCTGGGATAATGCAAATCGGGTAGGTCCTCTACCAATTTCGTCAATTAATTCACGAAGACTAACAAAATTTCCTGTTGATTTGCTCATTTTCTCTCCATTTAATGTTATGAACTCGCTATGCAACCAGAAATTGGAAAATTTCTTACCTGTTGCACCCTCGCTCTGGGCAATCTCGTTTGTATGGTGTACTGGAATGTGATCAATACCACCTGAATGAATATCTATCGTTTCACCCAGATATTTCATGGACATTACTGAACATTCAAGATGCCAACCCGGGTATCCTTTACTCCATGGACTTGAATACTGCATTATATGATATTTGGGTGCTTTTATCCATAACGCAAAATCCCCAGGGTTTTTTTTACCCTCAATAACCTTTATTCTTGCCCCTGCTTTCAAGTTCTCCAAATCAAGTCTTGCCATTTTTCCATAATCTGGGAAGGATGTGATATCAAAATATACAGATCCATCGCTTTGGTAGGCATGACCGTTTTCGATTAGAGTCTGTACTAGATCTATCATCTCTGTAAGGTGACCTGTTGCTCTGGGGGCTAAATCAGGTCGGTTTATGTTAATATCATCCATATCTACATTGTATTCATTGATTTTGCGATCTACAAGTTCCATGGGGTGTTCTTTTAATAAACGTGCCCTTTTCTCTATCTTATCCTCACCTAAATCCGCATCATCCGTTAAATGACCAACATCAGTGAAATTCTGGATATGTTTTACTTGATAGCCTAAATATCTTAGAATCCTTGCCAGCATGTCCCAAACGATGAAGGTTTTTGCGTTACCAACATGTACATCTTCATAAACAGTCTGACCACAGCTGTAAAAAGTAACAAAGTCTGGATTAATTGGTATTAGTTCTTCCTTTTTCCTTGTCAAACTATTATATAACACAATTTTCTGGAGTTCAGTCATTGATATTCTCCTCCTATTTTACTTTTTACTTGATATAAACAATTCATTATAACAACTCTATAAGTCGATATAAGTCTTTTATAATAAATTGACAGTTTTTTATCTGATAGTGCATTTATATATTTCAAGTTACAGATAAAAGAGATAACTCTAAAATTATAAGGGCAAATTAGCAATATTAAACCAGATTTTCGAGTTACAATTTAATTAAACTATCATTTTTTTCAATATGCATCTTAGTTCTTACATATATTATAAAGAATTTATCACAATGCTCCGCATAGCATTCATTACACTCAGGTCCAAAATTTGTTTGTCTTGTAGGTTCAATTAATACCTCAAATCCAAGGGATTCATAAAGTTCAGCAACTTCACTTAGACGAGGTTCATCTAATATTGTTCTTTTGATCCATCCTTCTTGCTGAAGTTCAGTTTCTCTGTCCAATAATACCCCTTCTTTCAATACTTCTGTAAAAATTCCCTTTAAAAAAGGTCATCATCGAGCTCTGACTCATTACCATGTGGTAAGGATCCATGAGTTTGGAGATATTGCTGAAGCAATTCACTCTCTCTTTTCGTATACATCTCATCTTCTTCAAATATAAAATATTTTGCTTCGTTATAAGATTCTAAGAGTTCAAGTAAAGTAGATCTCAAAGAAATTGTACCCTGGATCAAGTAAATCTCCTTATTTTCATCCAACAGCTGAACCACCCCACTTTTCTCTAAAACATTCATGACTTGATTTTCCTCAAATACGATCCATTTTTGAGGTGGTAAATGAATTGGAGATATCTCCAATCTAAGATCACATTGCAAACATCTTCCAGCTTCCTTTATTGCCATTTCATTATCATAGCCAATCTCGATTTCGTCAAAACTCTTAATTCTCCCATCAATATCAATTTTAGGCATCTTAATTCTAGAAAGTTGTCCAAATCCTTCTATTCGACCGATATATGGATTTTTTTCAACAGACTTGATCAATGGAAGGTAAATATCACCATCACCCCCCAAATACTTGTCAATGGCAATTGCAGCCTTTTTACCTGCTTCTATTGCCTCAACAATAGATAGGGGTCCACTGACCACTTCTCCACCTGAAAAAACTTTTTCGTTTGTAGTTTGAAGCGATTTATCCTCTACTTGGATTGTATTCCAAGGTGTAATCTCAATTGATGAAGGTAATCCCATGTCTACAAGATCAGTCACCTGACCGATAGCTAAAATTATTGTATCCCCTTTCAATATTATTTTATTTTGCTCATTGAATTGGGGAGAAAAATTCCCTTGGATGTCGAAAACGGATGTACATTCAATTAGTTCAATTCCTATGACATTGCTATTATCTTCTAAGATTTTTTTTGGACCCCAGGAATAGTTGATAGATATACCTTCCTTTATTGCTTCCTTCACTTCCCAGTTATGTGCAGGTATTTCAGATTTAGACTCAAGGCAGGCAAGATGTACGTTTTTTGTTCCCAATCTTTTGACTGTTAGAGCGACATCAATTGCTACACCTCCACCACCAATCACAATTATATCCTTTCCAAGTGTCTCGATGTCACCGGATTTTATTTTTTTAAGGAATTCAATTCCCCAATATACATTTTTTAAATCTGAACCAGGTAAATCCAATCTTTTTCCAACTTGTGCACCAGATGCAATAAAAATTGAAGAAAAGTCAGATAAGATTTCAGTAAAGGAAATATCAAGCCCAACATGTACATCCGTATTAATTTCTATTCCTGTGGCTGTTATAAATTCTAGATCTCTTTGTAAAACATTTTTCGGTAATCTGTATAAAGGAAGGACCGAGTGCAGTAAACCCCCAATATTAGGCTCTGATTCATAGATCACCACTTCATGACCTTTTCTTCGTAAAAAATATCCAGCAGTTAATCCAGTGGGACCAGCACCTATGATCGCGATTTTTTCGCCCGTACTTGCCTGGATAGGGATTTTATCTTCCCAAGATGACTGATCCGCTTCAGTGACAAATCTCTTAAGGGCACAGATAGCAATTGGTTCATTGATTTCATTTCTACGACACTCTTGTTCACAAGGATGAAAGCAAACCCTACCAAGAACTGATGGAAATGTCGTTTTTTCCATTATTAAAGCTAATGCATTTGAGTATTGATTTTTATGAATAAATCTGATATACTGAGGAATATCAATTCCTACTGGACAAGTGTACGTGCAGGGGATAAGAGCAGATTTATCTAATTTTCCAGTACCTTTACTATCAGTAAGTGCCCCAGTTGGACACA
>CAZRLL010000063.1:0-4165 GCA_964600735.1 uncultured archaeon | reverse complement strand
CTATCAATAAGTGATGGACCATTGACTGTACCAATGATTCTTTTACTATTAGGATACGTATAACCCAGAGCAGATACTCCCCGAACGTCCCCACATACTCTCACACACCTTGTACAACGAATACAGAGCTCATAATTCCTATTAATTAAGGGATCATTATTAATTAGTTCAATTTCCTGAGGTATGTATTTGGATGTGTAATTTGGAATGCCTATATAATCTGATATCTTCTCAAGCTCACAATTACCGAGTAATGAACAACATCTTTCCTTTTGCGGAACATTGGAAGAACATGGCTCTCTGGCACATCCCTCTCTTTGAGCACAGGTCAAACATGCGTGCGGATGCTCCTCTAGAATTTCAGAGAGTCTTTTCTTCCTAAAATCTTGAATTTCTGTTGAGTCTGATTCAATAACCATGCCATTTTTTATTGTTGTTGAACATGCATTTACTAATCCTGTTGTTCCATCAATTTGGACAACACACAACTGACAACCTTTATGATCAACTACATTTTTACCTTTAGGAGTTCCAGAATAGCTATTGCTTCCCTGAAATACTTGGACAACCCCGGTTGTTAATTCAAGAGGAGGTAGGTCTGGATGACTACAAAGATGGGGTATGTAAATTTCTGATTTTAGACTCGCTTCAAGTATAGTAATTTCCTGGGTTTCTTTTAGCAGAATTCCGTTTATTTTAATCTCAATGTAATTTGACAGCTTTATTCACCTTATGAAATAATGCGACCAATTACCATGAATGAGATATTGCATTTGGCTTGCAAATATCAACACACGGGGATTTTATCGAATTTATCTGTTCTGATTGAGGTTTGCATGCCATGCATGAGTATTTAATTTTTTTTCTGTGATCCTCTACCACTATGGCTACAAAATCATCACCCAACGGATCAAACTCATCTTCTTCAATCTTAAGTACTCCTTCGGGACAAATTTCAACACAATCTCCGCATGAATTACAAAGTTCACTATCTATCCTTATGAAAAAATCGCCAGATCCATTTTTATATCCATAATTTGCAATTGGAATTATTACTCACCTAACTAAGTCTTCGCTGCCTTTTTACGAGCTTTTTTGACCAGAGCCTCAGCAAATAAAGCAGCTCCCAATCCCCCAGCAATTTGAGGATCTAAATCCCCAGGATCCATCGCCTTAACATTCAATTCTTCTACTAATCGGTTAACAACACCAATATTTTTTGATATACCTCCTGTAATAGCAAATTCAGGAATCATCTCAATACGTTCAATTAACGTAACCACTCTATGGGCCATTGCACTACAGTAGGCAGCTAAAACTTCATTTCTGGACCAACCTTTCCTCAAGAGGGCTGTACCTTCTGATTTCGCAAATACAACACAAGTACTAGAGACTGGTGATGGTTCTTTATCTACTTCAAAAGACATTTCACCTACTTTTTCGATGTGAATGCCAAGAAGATCAGAAAAAACCTCCATGCCCCTTCCAGTACCCGCAGCACATTTATCATTCATTAAGAAAGCAGTAACTTTTCCCCGATGGTCGCAATTTATTGATTTACAGTCTTGTCCTCCCATGTCTAAAATTGTTCTAACCTTTGGACCGTAAATATAATTTGCCCCACGAGCATGACAAGCAATCTCTGTAATTGCCTTGTTTGAAATTGGAATATTTACTCGACCATACCCAGTCCCAACTATGAACTGAATTTTATCCTGAGTTAATTCATCAATACCTTTCAATGCCCAGTCTAATGCATTTTGAGCACTATCTGGACTATTCGATCCTGTACGTAAACTACTGTAACCCAATAATTTTCCATCAGTAACAATTACACATTGTGAACTAACTGACCCTACATCGATACCAGCTACAACAATATCTGCTTCTTGCCAGTTTATATCCGGATCACTCCAATTGTATTCTTTCCAACGCCAATATTCACTTTCAACTTCCATTATTACATACCTCTATTAGTTCCCACCTGCATTAGCAGCACCTAAAGCACCCACATATTCCGGTTCATCTGGGATGATTAGATTGGTTATCTCAAGAGTTCTTTTCAACGAATTAACAAATCCAATGTTTTTAGCCATGCCACCGATCAAGGCGATTTCCTCTTCAATACCAATTCTTCGTACCATGGATGCAATTCTACTAGCAATAGCATCATGTATTGCTCTAGATATATCTTCCTTAGTATTACCAGTATGAATAAGTGATACAACTTCAGATTCTGCAAAAACACTACACTGAGCATTCATGGGAACAGCTTTTGTAGATTTAATAGACAACGGTCCCATATCCTTCAATTTCACTTCGAGTGCTCTTGCCATTGCTTCAACAAAAACACCGGATCCAGCGGAGCACTTTTCATTGATTACAAAATCAATCACTTTACCATCAACTGAACATTTTGTTGCCCTTCCTTCCTCTGCACCTACATCAATCACAGTTCTTACATTTGGGTAAGAATGAATGATCCCTATTGCGGCAGCACGTACTTCAGGAATGGTTTTAGATGAAAATTCTACAATCTTTCCTCCAACACCTGTGGAAATAATATGATCCAATTTATCTTGTTTAATTTCTGAGCTACTTAATGCAGAATTTAATGCTTGATTTATGGATTCTACTTGGTCGAAACCGGTGAGAATCTTACTCTTACTTAAGATATTATTATTTTCAGTAATAACTACCTTCACTGTTTTAGCTCCCACGTCAATTCCTGCACTTGCCATCTATTGTCCCTCCTTAATTATCTCTAATCCTTGACTGTCCATCCAAGTATCAAACCGGGTGAGAGTACGATCCTTATCAAATTCTCTCTCATCACCCATGTTTCCTTCATAGGACAGAACTGGAATTCCCGATTCTATTAATCCCAATCGATTTTCAGCAATGCCAAGTGTAAGTCCCTCACATCCCCGATTGTAGTGTAAAACGACTCCATCACATTGCCACTCCTTTACTATTCTCTTCATCATTTCAGTCTTCAAATGAGGGTTATAGAAGTGAGCCCATTCAGGTCTAGATAAAGTCCATTCTGCTAAGGCTCGCAGTGCAGAATCTCTATCATCAATCTCAAAGCCATTCTCCCACGGTGGAGTCCTAGCACCCCAAGTTCCATCATTTTTAACCTCCCATGCACCTGCTAGTGCAAATGTGTATAATGAGCCAACTGAAACTGCTCCATATTTTTCCATATGACGATATATATCCAGAAATCCCCAAGGTGGTTGTGTATCTGTAATCAAACGGAATCTTTCGTTAGCAACAGCAGCAATATTGTTATCAACCCGGTACTTAACCTCTTCTAGAAGCTCTTTATAGAACTCAACCACCTCTCCATTAGCCTTCATCATTACAGCCAGTACATACAGGCTGTACATTGCCTTTTCCTCGAGGGGAGCTGGTTTTGCTTTATTTAACGTACATATTTCTGCCCAGAGACTTGTAGACATGATATCATTTTTTACTGCTTCTATTAGTAGATCATCTCTATATTGCCGTCCTGTTGTCTCCTCTAACCAGTCAATTCCATCATGCATCTGTCCTACAAGATAATCAAGTCTATGAGGGGGTAGATCGTTCCATGGTCCCGGTATAATATCAGTATAAGCACCAGCGGCCACATCAATTGTAAATTGGGGGATACCTCCTTCAATATCTGACACAGTCTGATACCACTTGGCATGGGAGCAACAGATATGATCTTGCCATATAAAATCTGGTACTGGGAATGGTCCACCACCAAACTGATTTGGCCATTTGCTTAGAAGTACAGATCCCCAATAATTCCTCATATACGAACATAAATCTCGTGCATATCCTTTCGACTCTACAACCTCCAAGCATAGCATAGAAAGGTCTCTCTCAAAAGCTATCGATGCACCATAAGGTTCGCTAGCAAGTCCCCAGACATCTTTTCCAAGACCTGCTGGAATGGCATCAAAAGTCCAAGCTCCTCCTGCCCATCTAAGTCCTCCCTTTTCATGAGCTGCCCGGTAATTTTCAAAATAATCAAGACGCAATTTTTTAGCTTTATTCCAACATTTTAATGGTTCTGTATTGTATTTAGTCATTTAATTCATCACCTAAAATAAATCATCCTCACCAATCATTTCTAGGAAAGCTTCCACACGAGTCCGAAATTGACCTATAG
>CAZRLL010000062.1:0-17606 GCA_964600735.1 uncultured archaeon | reverse complement strand
ATTTGTATAACTTTATCTAAATAATCATAATATTGGTTTAACTGTCATAAACCCCTTTTCTTAATTTGCAGATAATGTTGTTTTGGGTTTTCTATCGAAGATGCTAAAATTCTACTTTGTTTAACGATATCTTTCTCCTTCATAGCTTTTGCAAGTCTGGCTACAGAATGAAGTGCGTGAATAATCTCATTTAACCAGTTTAATAAATCCCCAGGATACATGAAGAGATCATATTTCTTTGTCATTTCATATCCAATCTGTAAGGGATTCAATCCTTCCATTCTGAGGTCGAGTATAATATCTGATAATTTTGATTCGGGATGATGACAGTATGGATTACTCTTACAGTTACAGTCAAAAAATAATCGATTCCAATCTTTTATTCTTTCAATTAATTGCGCAGAGAGTTTTCCTTTGACCTCACGAGAGCTTGTAATGATCTCAAGAGAGCTATCGCTCAGAAATTTTCTTGAAATTCGATATTTTAATGCTTGTTCAATTCTTGCGTGAATCTTATTCGATAAATTGACCGATTTTACGGGAGCAATTTCAATTGCAATTTCTTTAACACTTTGTTTTTTTGTTTTCAATGCAGTATTGTAACCAAACGTAGGTTCAAGGAAGCTTTCACAGATTGCTCTTCCCAAGGGACTGATATACCATTTTCCATTTTTAGAAACGATTAAACCTTTATTAGATAGAAATTTTAGTATTTGGGGTAACTGATTAGTACGGTAAAATAATCGGTTATAATATTCATTTATTTCTGAATCCGAAATTGGATAAGCAGCAGAAATATAGGATAATACTTGATCAGCTTCTTTCTCATATGAAATTTCACCTTCAATTTCTTCAATTTCTCCGGTTATAATATCAAAAGCTACCTGTTCTTCCGTTTTGGATTGAGCAGAATAGATTTTCTCACCAGGTGTTGCTATCATTACAGATTTACCTAAGTCATGAAATCCATATCTACCAGCTCGACCACTCATTTGATAATATTCGGCAATGGTAATCCATCTTGCTCCCATTCCAGGTCTTTCAAAAATTACTTGAGATACAGGAAAATCAGCACCCGCACCCAACGCAGCAGTCGTTGTTACAACTTCAAATTCTCCTCTCTCGAATCTTAGTTCAACTTTTTTTCGTTGATGATAGGTCATCCCTGCATGATAGTAAGCTGATTTCAAACCTGCGGATTTCAATATTGATGCAAGCTCTTGTACTCCTCTCCGAGTATTTGTGAATACAAGCGATTGCCCAGAATGATTTGTCGATGAGAGTATTTTAGTTTCGTTTTTTACCAAATTTTTGATTATTTCTACCCTTTCCTCATCATTTGCAGAAATTAAAAGGTGTCTTTCTAATGGAATTGGTCTATGCATATAATTCACAAGTTGTAAACCTAGTTCATTAGCAAGATTATTAGCATTCCCTATTGTAGCAGACAAACAAATTATTTGACATTTGGGGTAAAGCGTTCTTAACCTTGCTATCAAACCATCGACGACTGCACCACGCTCTTCGTCCCCTATTAACTGGACCTCATCAATTACAAATGTACCTATAGTGCCTAAGTTTTTCCATTGACCACTTCTAAATATCCAATCAAGGGCTTCGTAGGTAGCTACAATGATATCAGACTTAGCAAAATTACCATCAGGAAATATTCTATCGTCCTCCCCCACTTCAATTTTACTCATTCCAACTCTTAAAGAAACTCGAACTCCCAACGGTTTATATTTTCTTTTAAAATCCTCATATTTTTGATTTGATAGCGCAACTAATGGAGTTACAAAAATAAATTTATGACCACCAGTTTTCAAAGTGTTTAAACCAGCAAGCTCACCTATAAATGTTTTACCAGAAGATGTCCCGGCAACAATTAATAAATCCTGTTTGTTCATTAATCCAGATTTTATAGCCACACATTGCACTGGCAAAAGTTTTGTAATTCCAATTTTTAACCAATGATTTGTCAAATCTTTGTCAAAATAAGTTTCCAGTTTATTTGTTTTTATGAATCTCCTGAATGATACCGGCATAGCGTTTTTATCTGCGGGAATCGTATCAAACAGCGAGGAAGATCCTTCATTTGCAGCTTTTATAGGTTCCCAAAGGGCAGAGATAACTTTTTTTACAGATTTTGATCGATTTAACTGTCCATTAAAAAATTTTTTCGAACTTGCTGTAAGTGGAATTCCTCGACGCAGATACTCTTCTTCAATTTCTTTAACAGCACAAGTCCTGCAAACGTCCTTTCCAAATAATTCATAAGTAGAATTTTTGGTTAGTTTTGATAATTTCTTATATTCCCGCAAACAATACTGACAAAGTGGCATTATTTTTGGTCGAGAAATATTTTTAGAATCAAAAAATTCCAGAAATTCCGATGTATTATTGGGACGGTCAAATGAACTAATGATTACTAGTTTTGTCGCCTGTAGAAGTGTTATTATATCGTTGGCTTTTAAAAAACGATAAGTATTTCCCCTTCTTTCTTCATAACGATACGGTCGTAATTTATTTTTATCAAAAGTAAAAGATATTCTTCCCAAATGTATTGGTTTTGCTTGTTGTAACTCTTGAGTATTATCAAAAGCAAGCAGGTTAACTGTATTCTTTGTTTGATTAAAGTTGTATAACAAAATAATAGTATTAGCTGGTAATCGAATACTCAATCCGTTACATTCCCGAACTTATATCTATAGTTTAGCATACTAGTTGGAATAAATAAAATTGTAGATAGTTTCCGAATGTAAAATACCGACATTTATTACACATAAAGAGATGAAAAAACAATATTCAAAACAGTCTCAAAATATGACTATTACATCTTTAGCTCCTAATATTATAGCTAAATTTAATAAAATGTGACCAATCATTAACCCTAATATGCTTTTTGTTTTTAACGCTACAAGGTCTCCCCCAATCCCTAAGATCAAGGTTAGTATAATTGCATTTAACAATCCAATATAGGGCTCTAACAAATCGATTTCATAAATATGAATTATGAACCATACTACATTTTGAGTTACTATCGCAATCTGGTTATTATATCTTTTTGACAATTCAAATAATATGAAACCTCGGGTCCAATAATCGGTTATAGAGGCCATTAGCCCAACAATAATAAATTTAAGCAGAATTATAGTCCAAGGTGTTCGATACCATCCAGAAAAAAATATTTCATATTTCAAGAAAACAATAATGGCAACCAGATATACCAATATACCTCCTAGTATGCTAAATAATGGATATTTTGAGGAAGGAAGAATACCTGAATCTTTCCATGTTCCGCCATACCTGTAGATAAACCAAATTGAGGGTATTACATAAATTAAAAACATCCTAATTAGTCTTATTAAATCAAAATAGAGTTCCCACTTATCGAATTTCATATTTTTTAAATAGGAAGCTTGCAGTCGATATGCTAAGCCAGACAATATCATTGTTATAATTAGCAAATATGTAAATTCTATGATCCAAGAATTATTTCTGTGTCTAATTAAATTATTATACATTTTAACAGCTGGTAATTTACTTTATACTTTGTGTGTCTGAAAAATTAGATTGAAAGGGCCAATTCTGGAAGGTTCAGCAAATCCAATAGCTTTACAATGCCTTTTAAGATCATAATCTTCTGGAATATCAATAAAATAAGGATGGGTAGGAAATAATGGTTCAATGCCGATTTGTGTAATTGGCGTTGTTGGGGCAACTAAGTATATCATTGTTCCAGACCTTGATATTTGATTTATAAATGCTAATTGAGCTTTGAATGTCGAATTGAAACCAACCCCACTGGGAATAAAGACCAAATCTGCCTTAATTTCATCACTTAATTTAAATTCTTTCGCAGTAAATATCCTGTTAGAGTATTTAGCAGTTGAATTACTAAGTTCACAGTAAGTTATTGTATTTGTCTTGAATTCTTTATTAGTCGTAATTACAGTCAAATTAATTTCATTTGAAAATAATTCAGCTAGAGACGAAATAAAACATCCTATGTAGCTACCAACTATGTAAACATTAACGGATTTAGAATTACTCTCTACATTAGATACATCTATTATTTCTTCCATAAATCGACATAACAACTGATAGGATGGTTGAGTTAGTGCCTGTTCAAAAAGGAATTTGTTTCGGTTTATATCCCAATTACCCGCATCACCCTCTAATTTACCATCTAATAGTTTTAAACCATATTTAATAAATAGATAAGATGGATGTTTTGAATATTCATTTAATACAATCTTGTCAAATTTCCTTATTTCATGTTCTAGGTTGTCGTTTAGTGTAAAAATACCTCCAGCTTCACTAACAATATTGAAGGGAGTTAAAAAATTTAATATCTTTTCAACAATATTAAGGTGGTCAGATACCCATCTTTTGGAATAGAATACGCTTGGTAAAGCCGTTGGATAGGTAAACAATTCTAGCAAATCGTGTTTTTTTAACCACTCATAATATAATTTAGCTGCTATTGAGCGAGAAACAGATATAATGTCATTGTAAGTTTCGCTCATAATTTTCCTTATTATTTAATCAGAAGAAGATATATTAAATTTATTTGGAAACAATTTATGCGTGATTCGTGTAATATGAATAAATTTTTACTTTTGGTGCCTCTTTATCTAGAATTTGAATGATTTTATTGGAAAAACTAAGAAGACAAAAATACTACTAAATTTCTTACTCGAGCCCATTCGAATAAAGTTACAGTGTCTATAAGGTCAAGTTCCCAATTTTCAGAGATTTTTGTTAGCGATTCTGAACCGTCTAGAGTATCTAATTTTTCCCAAATATTTTGATTAATATACATCGGAGGCTCAATATCACCCGGTTCCTCCATACCTTTTGATGGTTTTATCCGATCTGATCGGATCAACATTTGGCAATATGTCATGAGATATTCTTTTGGTGTATTACGTTGTTCTGCTTGATCAAAAAGAGTCAGTCCTGCTAGTATTTCTTGTTGGGATGCTTGCTTCCATTCTTTACCTAATATCTCTACAAATGGTATTAACCATTTACTGATTTTTCTCATCATGACAAAACTTGAATCATGAATTGAAAAAAGCATATAAATTTCACTTCCACGTACCTTTGATGCTAGAAAGGGAATATTTTGGTAGATCATTGATGTCACTGAACCTGTGACGATACTTCTTATTTGGTTATCAACATATTCCAATATTATTTCCGGCTCAATCTCATTCCCATCCATGGCGATAGGTAAATTTCTTATATCAGCAAGTTTGGATTCTATGTCTAAAATTAATAGTCCTTTAATGTGTATCAATTCTAAAGGGTCAATGGGTTGGTTATTATCCAAAATTGTTATTTCAGTTTTATCATGGATACGTTTGAATTTTTTCTCACTTTCTTCCCGTAAACACGCATAAAGTTCCTTACCAATCTCTTCAGGCTTACCTTTTGCATTAAATAACGCTTTTCTTCCAAGTTTTCTTATTGGTTCTAATTCACTATTTGGAATACAAGATATGAAAAAAACGGTTTTTATATCAGTCATTCCTTTTGGTTGATATCTAAATACTGCAATGTCTTCTTCTAATGTAGATAATGCATATTGTGGAGAATTAGCCACGCCTGCATAAACCTCTGATAAGGTTTGATGCGACTTTAATTTTTTAATATAGCTTGATCCTCTTGAGATTTCATTAATATATGCCACGGGTCCCAATTTAAGATCAAATACTAATAGAGCAACAAATTGTATTCTCAAATCTCTAAGTCCAGGAAGAGCCATCGCAGGTATATCCAAATTACGAACCCATTCTTCATCACTCAAAATTATCAAACCTGAACTCGATTTAATCCTAGTCCACTTGAAGTGACTTGATTGATCATAAAAAATTTAGTAAAGATTATCGTAAATTTTGATAAGACCCACCAAATAATGATTGAAAAAGTCGATGTGATCCAATTTGTTCTACTTAATCTGTAAGATAGATAATAATTATTAATAATTTAATATTCAGCAAATGCTGGATAAGTTTTTGATAAAATCTTCATCATTATTGAAATAAAAAGGATTTTTTGAAAAGAATGAATTTAATGGAGGTATAGTACTTATTCACAAAGGTTTTCTGTAGGTACTTGTATTTGAAAAATATTAAAGATCGGTAAAATAACCAATATCGTCGATTTTACTCATTTATTCTTTCTTGTAATGATTGTTAAATAAACAAGAATAATTTCAAGACCAATGATTGCATATAACCGTAAAAAGGCTTCCGAAATTTCATGGTCAAAACCAAATGCAGAGATAATGGCTAGCTCAATAAAAAATTTGAGAAATGCTGCAAACATAACGAACTTTGTATTTTCTTCTGCTCTAAGTAAAATTGTAGCAAGCCCGGAGTTTGCGATAATAATCAATAAAAATAGAAAAGTTAAATCTAAAAATTCGTCATTTTCACCTTCAAAAAACAAAAAGTAGCGAACAATTAATTCAGAGATTGACCAACCCACACCATGTAAAATTGCACCAAGGTATTTCCCTTCAAAAAAACGTTTATCCGCAATAGATCGCCATCTAACAATTTCACTAATTATTGCAAAAAAAGCAAGTATGAAAAAAGCCCAATCTTTCTTTTCTTTCATTACCTCTGTATATGATGTGATTGTACTTGTATCATATAGGTATGAAAATGGTAGATATGCTATTACTGCGACTAAACTTGAAGCGGCTCCTCCAACAATGATATTTTTCATATTTTGATTGCTTGATTCAATCACTCTAAAGAATAAAAACGTTAAAGGTAGGAAAATAAGTAATGAAATTGCAGTAGAAAGCAATAGAGTTATTCCCATATAATTTATCGAAATAATGTTGAATTATAATTTTATTTGATTGTTTACATTTAATTCATAAAATAAATTTTCTCATTTCATAAACTTCAACTGATATTCTGCTTTGATAAAATTATGGTTGACCTATACTTTTTAGGAACAGAAAATGCTTTTGGACATGATGGTAGACATACATCAAGTTATTTAATTTTAACTGAAAAAAAAATATTATTAGATGCAGGATTTTCAACCTTTGCTTTATTGAGAAATATTGGATTTACTGTTGATGACATTGATGTCATCTTATTATCTCACTTACACCCGGATCATTATATGTTTATACCTCAAATAGCTTTGGAGGATTATCACGTTATAAAACGTAGTAGAAAATTACCGATTTATGGTCCTGAAGGAACAGAGAAAAAAATTAGGGATCTTACTGCTATTATGTACAAACCAGAAATAACAGAGCACCTGAGTAATTTATTTTTGTTTTATGAATTTGGACCAAATCAAGAATTTATAGTACCGGGTGGTAAAGTTGAGACATTACCAGCAATTCACTCTCCAGAAGCTAGAATGCAAATTATTAAAGTTGATGGAAAAAAAATAGGTTATACAGGTGATAGTGCATTATTGCTCGATTCGTTTGATAAATTACTATCGTGCGATCTAGTGATCACCGAAGCATCTTCATATGGTCATAAAATCCCAAATCATACATCCTTTCTCGAATTATTATCTCTCAATATCAGCACAGATAAAAAAATATACCTTTCACATATAGGAGATTCTGTTATTGCACATCGAGATAAGATAAAACCTCCCTTTTATTTAAGTCATGACGGTTTGAAAGTTGTATTGTGAAATAAGATAATTAGATAAAAATTATCAATATTTTTGGTAATTCTTAGTAAATTAGAAGAATACAATATTCAATTAAGGCCTGTGGTTAGTAATTTTAATGAACGTTACTCCAGACACTTTCCTTTGAGATCAATTGGTAAGGAAAACCAAAAAAAGTTAGCTTACCGGAATATAATGATTGCCGGGATGGGAGGTTTGGGCACGGCTTCATCAGAACTCCTTGCATCAATAGGAATTGGTAATATGAGAATTGTTGATTATGATGTTATTGAACTTACTAATCTACCTAGACAAAAACTGTATAACGAGAGTGATATTGGTAAAGCCAAAGTAGATGTAGCAGAAGAAAGATTAATTTTACGAAATCCTACTGTAAACATTGATCCGAAACCGACCAAAATCGATGCTTTGTCCGTAAATAGCTTGATAGATGGTATTGATGTCATAGTTGATGGTTTAGATCTCTTTTCAACTCGTAAAATTTTGCATAAAGCATCTTATGAATTTAAAATTCCATATGTATTTGCGGGAGCACTTGCCGAATCTGCAAATATCATGACAATCACACACAAGGAAAATACTCCATGTCTTGAATGTGTATTGGGTGATGTTATGGACAACCGAGAGCAGAGTTGTGAGATTGCAGGTGTTCATCCCGGAATATTGCACCTAGCAGCGGGGATACAGGCCACTGAAACTGTTCGTCTATTACTAGATCAACCACCTAATTTAGAAAGCACGATGCTTTATATTGACTTAGAGACGCTAGAGTTTGAACGGATAAAATTTAAAAAGAGAGAAACATGTAAAGTGTGTGGGATTACTGAAGAAGGAAAGCTTGACGAAGGGATAAAAGGAGAGATAACTAGAGCAAATCGAGAAATTAAAGGCTTTGGGAAAGCATTGATTACCTCAATCTGTGGAAGAAATACTTTGATTATAAATCCTTCATGGGATGTTGAATGGGATTTCTTGCAAGTGAAAGAACATCTCATGAAGAAATTTCAATTAATCGTCGATGGCAAAAATTATGCCACCTTCAATACAGAGGGAATCGGTATAAGTCTATTAAGTAGTGGCGTAACCACGATGCGAGGAGCAAAATCATCCAAAATTGCGATTGATATATTTGAACAATTATTAATATATATTTTTGAAAAATAAAAAGTAGTATGTTCTTTACTCATTGAATAATTGTGTTATTTTCTATCATAATCAATTGAGCTGCGATAGCTATAAGTAATGATGTAAAAACTACACCAGTAATTGATGTCTTTGGTTCCCTTTTCTTACTCCTTGTTGCATATAAAACAAACCAAATCAAACTAATAATGGCTATAATTGAAAATACCCACATAAATATTGTAAGCCATCTTCCGGCAATTAAAGGTTTGAACGATCCCACACTTTCACTTATCTAAGTTATTATATTAAGAGTTGTGATAATATTAAAGATCGCGAGTAACAATTATTAAGTTCAAGTTATTACAATACATGCAATTAAAAAATATTATATTTGATTAAAATTCAGACAAATTAGGAATGACCAAGAAAAAAACAAAGAAAGCAAAAAAAGCACCTAGGAAACCAAGGCCTAAAGTTGTGAAATGTAAAGGAAAACGTGGTTGTGGTTACAGTTTTTTAGTAGGAAGCGAAGAGGATAAACGTAAAAAGGAATGGACCTTGGTTAGTCCTATGCCTGATAAGGAAGGTAATGTTACAATCACAATGATGGCTACTTGGGATTGTCCTCAGTGTGGTAAAAATATTACTGGTAGTGCAGGAAAGACTAAAGGAGATTTTGGGGGTAAATCTAAGAAGGAATCAATACACGATAAGTTAGCTGAAAACGTCGAATTTGAAATCTCGGAATTAGCCAAGACTATTGGTGTAGATAATGAGAATTTAATCAAGATTTTGAAGATGATGATCAAAAAAGGATCTGCTAAAGGGACAATAAAGAAAAATATATTTATTCCTGGAAAATAGCATTATAACGAAAATTCACCCTTAAGAAGCAAGGCATCTGACAATTATTTTGGTTCAAGATTAAACTGTTCATAACCCTGACTATGTTTTTTCTATATATTTAGTGGATATAATACAACCTATAAGAGAAGAATTGAAGTAATACAGCTAGACGAAGAATTTATATTCAATAATGAAGATCAGTATTCCAGCTAAAAGAAGAATTGAAAATTTATTGTCAATACTATCTGATGATCTAGCTTATGATTTACTTGATAAATTAGGAATGGAACAGTCAAAACCACTCGAACGATTTTCTACCCTTGATGACAAATTTGAAGGCGATTGGTCAACGGCTAATTTTAGAAAGTTATGGGTAGCATCAGAAATATCAAATTTATTCAAATCTTATGTAACGGTATTTAAAACTAAATCTAAAAAATTAACTCTTACTGAACTCAAAAAGAAGTTGATAGACGAAGAAATTAAAAAGGACAAAGTAATTGCTCTTGAACTGCATAAAAAACCAAAGTTATACCAACTTTCCTGTACAACCGAAAATTGTAAAACAATGATTAGTAAAGCTGCAACTGATAAATTTGTCAGAGATTCGATATACTGGTTACCAGATCTCGGTATTGTAATGACTCAGTTGCACGATGATGAAGATGGAGATTTACTTAAAAAAACCTTCCAAGATAAAATTACTGGAAAATGGGAAAGTTTTAGGTTTATATCTCTTGTAATTTCAAAGTTTTACAATGATAATAGAATGATATCGAAATTAGTTGTCAATGCGATGGCGCAAATAACAGGATTTGATGGTTTGGATCATATTTCATTTCAGGGTGATGATGTGAAGGCTGGATTGGGGGGATTACATCGACGACAGGATATAAGAGTACATCTGGACCAAATTGGTCCAAATATTGCAGTTTCCAGCGAAAATATTGAATTACAAATTGGAAATCAGGTTAGAATTAAAAATTTTAAAGGAATTACAGAATTAGAGCACATTCTATATCCAGAAAAGTAGTGAACTTGTTTGAAAATTAAAATTTTGAATTTTTGTGTATAACCTTTACTATACGTAAATTTTGCATATCAGTTTTATGTTACTGATTTGGGTTATTACTTGTAGAAATATCACTTAAAATTACTTTTTGACACTTGTTTTACAATTATCAAAATTTATTGATTGGCATTTTTGATAACAAGATGAACATTTATGTGATCGCATATTTAATGGATCAAAATTAGCCAATAAACCTTGGTCACGCAATATTTCTATGATTTCACGAACTTCATCAGTAGATAACCCAAGTTTTATTGCAATATACTGGGCACTAAATACTTTTTCCTTGTATATAATATCTATTACATTGGTTATCGAACCTATAGTAACCACCCTCCTATGATGACAGTGATAAAAGCAAGGATCCAAGCTATAATCAATCCATTAATAATTGAAAAATTAGCCCATTTTGAACCCAGTTCTTTTTTTAACGCAAAATATGCCCCAATACAAGGTGTATATGCAAGAATAAATATCATCAAGGCAAGGGCATTTATTGGTGTAAATTCTTCTTGTAACACTCCTTCAAGTATGGTCAAATCCCCACTTACACCATATAATATTGCCAATGACCCGATCACAATTTCTTTTGCAATAAATCCAAATATTAATGCAGTAACAATTCTTGAATCCCATCTAAATGGAGAGAATACAGGTTGAATTATATCACCCACAAAGAAAACCCAAGATTTTCTCAATAGCTGATCATCATTTAATGCATCGGGACCAATATATCCAGAAGGCCCCGTGATTGAAAGAAACCACATTACAATTAATCCAAGTGTCATCCATGTAGCAGCGTTTTCGACAAATTTTCGTACCTGCAAGTAAACTTGAGAAAACATCGCACTTAAAGTAGGTAATGAAAGATCATTCATTTCAAGTAATAGGTCCCTACATTCTCCCTTTAATTTGGTTTTTCTAAGTATATACATCATAAGGATAGCAACAACAATCCCAGTGAAGTATAACCCAACAATAACAATTCCAGCGTACTTACCAAATAATGCACTTGCGAAGATAACAAAAACAGGGAAACGAGCACTGCATGGTAAAAAAGGATTTACCAAGGCTATTGTTATTCTCTCTTTTTCATCTGAAATACTACTTGTCGACATTATTGCTGTGACATTGCATCCAAATCCTAAAAGCATAGGTGCAACTGATTTCCCCGAAATGCCAATTTTATTTAAAAATTTATCAGTTATAAATACAACCCGCATCATGTATCCTGAATGTTCAAGTATGCTTAGGAATAAGAATATGATGGCAATTTGAGGTAGGAATACCAACACAAATCCAACTCCCCCTATTAAGCCATCAGCTAGGAATGAAGCGAGTAATTCGTTGGATACATTGTCCCATATAATTACGCTTAATGAACTGGCTAATCGCTCCAATCCATCTGACAGTGGAGTAGAAATTATAAATGTTGAAATAAAAACCACGGCCATCACGAAGAAAAATATTAGAAAACCCCATCGTTCATTTAACAAAATACGGTCCACGTGATCGCTCCAAGATGTTTTTCTTGCTCTATTATCATTTATTACGAATCTTGTCACCAGATCTTGAATAGTAATATACTGTTTAGCAATCAGATCCAATTTGGTTCCGTCATTATCAATTTCAATTGGAATCGGATTATGAGAATATTTAGTAGCGTATGCGATAATCCTATCAAAATCCTCAAAGCTTTCTTTTTTAATTGCCGAAAATGGAATTGTAGGTATACCAAATTTAGATTCCATCGCTTTATGATCTATTTTCATTTTTAATTGATCGACTTTATCCATAAAATTAAGAATTACTATCATATTCTTCCCCAGACTTAGAAGCTGCTGGGTCAGGAAAAGATTGCGTTCGAGTTTTGTAACGTCTATGATATTTAAAATCAAATCTATCTCTTTTTTCTTAATTATCTCAAGAGCAATTTTCTCTTCTGGTCTGTTGGAATTAAAACCATAAATACCTGGGAGATCAGTTATAGTATATTTTACACCATTTTGCTTGAAATGACCTGATTTTCCCGTAACAGTTACACCTGGAAAATTCGCGACCTTTTGATGACTTCCAGTTAATTTATTGAATATTAGAGTTTTTCCAGTATTGGGGTTTCCTACCAATGCAATATTATAATTTGTTTTTGTACTGGGTTCTAGTGATACTTGAGTATGAAGTTCGCAACAAGCCTTCATACCGATCACCTCATAGAAATTATTCAATCAGTTCGACTAAGAGCTTTGATGCTAAGTTTCTACCGATCATAAGTTGAGTATCCCTAACTGTTATAATTATGGGACCACTTCCAACATTTCGATTCATTTTTATCATTACAGGACCAATTAATCCGAGTTCAGCCAATTGTAAAGTGATATTTTCACCTGCAACTACATCAACTAGCTTTACAAGTTGATCATTTTTGATTTTTGACAATGTAAATAGCGAGTCGCTTTTGGATAGTTTATTTGCTAGCTTATTTTCTGAGGTATTTACAAGTTCAAACATGTTATCACAAGTGTTAGGTTAGCCAAAATTAATTGTGTTATGATTGTTAGTATCTTATTTATAGTTATCAGTATTGACTTAAAGTTTGGCTATCCGAAAAACCATGAAATATGCAATTTCAGTCATTTTTGATCAATTCTAAATAATATTATAATAACTTATCAACCTAACCATCCCTCATTTACAATTTGTACTAATTGTACTAAATGAGTACTAAATGAGTACTAAATAAATTATTAATTAATACTCATAAGAATGCAGCCTATAATATTAGAAAAAAAGCAAATGATTTACTCGTTCCTGTTCGCATACCAGGAACTTCACTAGCTAAATGATTGATTTAGTTAGTTATCATAGTATGCGTTGGATCCTTATTCTGTACCTTGGCAAAAACACTTGCCGTTCGTATTTCTCTGAACATATTATGGTTTCCTGGACCTGGTGCCTGATCTGTACCCAATCCAGCAATCCCACCTAAAGAAAGAAAATGATTTAATGGTGGTATAATGCCATCGATCATAGCGATGGAACTCTGACAGGACGCCATTTTTACACCTTTTTTTACCAATTCTTCTCTTTCCTTTTCTTCAGTATCGTGAATATGGCCTGCAATGAGGTACTCTCCCAGTAAATCGTTTTTCCCTAAGACACTGACCGTGGATTCATTCTTTCCATAGCGACCTCTAATTTGCATTCGTTCTCTTCCACCTTGAGCAATATGCATGTGCATGGTAGTATTTTCTTCAATCACCTGCTCCTTAATATTATTTAACACTTTCAATGATATTATATCAAGAGCTTGTGGACCATACATACAAGTCACCATCGATTCGCCCCTGTATTCTTTAAATAGCTCTTTAGTTCGTTTAATCCCCATTTCGCCTTTTGATTGATCGAATTCGTACAAATCTGTTGGTTTAAGATGACTTCGCTTAGAACTCACCTCATTTATGGTCTCGGTGGCTACAACTCGCACTCCATATGGTAAATATACATTTTCAACAATATCACGCACGTTGGTTGCATATTCTGCAAATGTAGTGGTCCCAGTTTCTATTCCTTCAAGAATACCAAGTTTAGACCCAAGAATTCGGTCATTTGGCTTTAAATAGGCTGCAAATGGTCCTATTCCCTTATTCATCCATTCAATTTCAGGTAAATCTTGTGCTGTACCTCTGAGTAGGGTCATTCCAGAATGAAAATGAGTGTTTACAAGTCCTGGCATTGTTACATGATTTTTCCCATCGATTATTTTATCCGCGCTTTTATAATCAAAATCATTCATTGTACCGACGTATACAATTTTGTTATCTTCTAATCCCAATCCTCCATTTTCAACAATTCCTAAATATTTTCCTTCAAATGTGAGGAGAATAGAATTTATAATCGCAATATCCAAATTTTTTACACTCAGACGATTTTTATAATATGTCGAATATATTTTTTTTGGAGATAATTAGGATAATGATATATAGAATCCCGATCGATAAGAAAGGCATAAAGTCAAATTTTAGTACTTCTAGGTATATATTTTGGTCCATAAACAATTTTACAATTTGAAGCCTTGGCAATTCCGTAAATCATACCATTGAATAAATGAGAATGAAAGGGCGAAACTACTTGCCAGTAAGCTAACCCACCAAGTCCTTTTGGAATAAAACTAGCGACTTGTTCTAATAAAACTTTATTGTTTTTTAATTTCTTTAGTTTAAAACAAAGAGAGGCAGTTCCCGGCATTTTCATCTCCGAAGTAAGCAGTAATTCCTCACCTTCTTTGATTCTGGTAACCCTCCAGCAATCCAGGAATTCGCCTCGATTCAGCTCATTTGGGTGATTTCTTCCCCTTCTCAAACCAGGTCCGCCTGCTAGTTCATCCAAAAATCCGCGGATTTTCCAAAGAAAATTAGCATGATACCAGCCATTCTCTCCACCAATGCTTTTAACGGTTTTCCAGGCATTTTCATGACTTCCGTTTAGAACTGCAGCCCACCTATCGTACAGTATAGATCCTCCTGACCAAATCGGATCTCCAAAATAGCTGAATTCCAATGGAGGAGACCAGCCGTCAAATTGCATGCTATCATGTAATATTACTTGTCTGATTTCTGCAATCGATCTACGAATTGCTTCCCTAAGTGTAAGAAGTTGTTGAGGGATAAATTCTGATATATCATCAAGGGTACAAACAACTTCGTTTCGGAGTCCTTCAATTAGAGGTTTTAATATTGCTGAATCAATTGGAATTATTCGGCTTAGAAAATAAGAACTAGTTTGAAGAGGGTCATTAAATGGTAAAGAAATGACCAGTCTCTTAGTCAAATTAGCCTCTTCTGCATAAATTTCCATTAATCTCTTGTAAGTAAGTACATCAGGTCCACCAATATCGAAAGTTCTACCAATCACATCTGGGTTATTATGACAACCCAATAAATATTCAATTACATTTCTAATTGCAATAGGTTGATTAATTGTATGGACCCATCTAGGGGTTATCATCACAGGTAATCTTTCGACAATATACCTGAGTATTTCGAATGATGTACTACCAGATCCAATAATCATGGCTGCGTTCAAAATAGTTACCGGTACCATACCAGATCTGAGGATTTTACCAACCTGTGCTCTTGATTTTATATGTCTGCTAGCATTTTTATCATGCCCTCCGAGTCCACCCAGATAAATTACATTTTCTACAGAACTATTTGTAGCAGCATAGGCCATATTTTGGGCTGCTAATTTGTCTGCAACCATGTAGTTATCTTGATCTGGAAACATGCAGTGTACTAGATAATAAACAGTTGAACATCCAGCACAAGCATCCAATAAAGACGCCCTATGGAATACATCTGCCCAAACTATCTCCACTTTGGGATGTTTGAACCAAAGTTTAGTTTTTATCTTGTCATATGATCTCCAAGTTACTTTTACATTATATCCATTCTCAAGCAATATTTGAACCAGTCGAGTCCCAACATAACCGGTACCACCAACTACTAGGATTTTTTTGTCATTCATGCTGAGACCAGAGGGTTATTTCATAGAAATGTATAATAATTTAATGTTTAAGAGTTTCGGCTCTCTTATAGCGGTTGAATTTTTACAAATTTTTTCATTAAAAATATGACATTTGAAAAGTCAAGAAAACATGCATCAAAACCAAGTAAAATTGAAAATTAAAATGAGAATAAAACTTAATTGCATTTTCACATATCGGCGATATATTTTTTACTTTTATGATTTAAATTCACCGATTTATCTAATTATATTATAAAATAATTCATAATACAAACAATTAATCTTATTTTTCGAAATTTAACGATTATTTGTACTTATTTCATAGTAAATTGATTAATTATTTGGATGATTATTTCTTCAAGATTATTTTTCAATATTAGAATTTATCAATTTGCAACTATGTTTTCTCTGCATTGTAATGAAAGTTCATTACCATTGTAATCAAAACACGGTTGATCACATTATAAACGAAAAGGTATGTTTTTTTTATTCATCAAATAAATAATTTTCGGATTCTCGGATATTCTTACTTGTTAAATTAATTCATGACTCTCTTATCTCTATAAATTTCATCAGATAATAAAAACGAAATAACGCCTACTTTGGCTGTATTAAATATATTAACCACCTCATCTCTGGTAGAGAATTGGGTAAAAATATAAAACTCATTCTTTACAGAATAATTAACTTCTATTATTATATCTAGACCCAGTGGTTTAATCAATGAGAGGATATTTTCTAATTCTTTTATTATTTGAAGCAGACTGCGTTGATCGAAATTCTGTATTACCCATTCTAATCTTTTCTTCGCTAAATTATATGTTGATTCGTAATTCTTACGCAATTCCAGTTCTTTTTTTGCTGTTTTAACTCTTGCTAGATCCAAAATATTCTGATTTATCTGTTCTTGAGATATATCAAAATCAATTTCAAGGCTCTCAACACGTTTTTCAATATTATTTAGCATTGTTGTGATATATTCTTGGGCAATTTCTAATTTCTCAAAGGTTTTATTGTTAATTTTTTGAGATGAGGTGACCTCTTCTAACAATGAAATATAATTGTAAGGAATTTCTATGTCAATATTTTGTTGTTGTTTAACCAAAATGCTTTCAAGTTCTTCTAGCAATTTGAAAAAATCCCTATCAGCGTGAATTTGGGAATAGTTATCTATTTCATCCCTTAATACCGTTAAATCAATCTCAAGTTTTTCTACTTTTTCCTGTATGTTTTGTGTATCGTCTTTTGTTGCACCTTTCTTTATCAGGTCTTTCTCTTTTCCAGAGACTTTCCTATAAAGGTTATTTGTGGCATCTCTACCTGCTCGACTGGCTGATTTTTTCAGTAGATAACC
>CAZRLL010000061.1:4543-17726 GCA_964600735.1 uncultured archaeon | reverse complement strand
TGTTCTACTGAGAATTGTATCTCTTCGTTTTTTTCAAATAATCCAACTTTTATTAAACATAAACCCAATGAAGCTTGAGCTAATCCTGTTGCAGGATCCTCACTGATGCCTTGAAGAGGCGCAAACATTCTTGCATGTATATCCCCATCATCCAAACCACCTAAAGAGAATACGTAGGGATTTACGTTCAATTTCCTGAATTCATTTGCCATTTCATTTAAATCTGGTTGCATTCTTCCAACAATTTCAGGTTCTTTAACAGGGACAAATAAGAAGCGTAAGGTCGCAGGTGATATTATTAATAATGGTTTCTCTGTAATCATATCAGAACTTTCTATACCCAATATCTCGGCAATTCTATCATAATTATGATATTCATCAACAATTTTGGGTATAATTTGATCCATCCAAGTAGAAGAAACCTGTCCAGTATGATCATTATCAAAATTAATCTTTATATTCCCAGCTTTTAAATTGAGATGGATATTGTTCCTAGAAATATCAGATTGTTCACGTGACATTGTCTCGATCGATCTAGGATGTCCCAACTTCAATTAATCATTAAATTAAAAAGCAATTTTTTTATTTTAACTTTGATTTTAATTTCTGCTGGATTAATATCCCCAAAGCTTCAATGTTAAGAATTCAGTGAAATGCGTAGTATGCTCATAATCCGCAAATATAATTATCTCAATTTGGTTTTTATCAATTATGCTTAGATTACCCTAATCTATCGATATTTGATGAGAGATTTATAATTCATAATCAGAATATCACTTTATATTGAATATTATTTCACCAAGATTGCTTTCTATCTTAAGCCCTCCCCGTAATTTTCAACACATCATGAATATAACTATCAATTTCAGCCTTACGAAGTAATTCTCCGATAGTCGCATTTTTTGCAATCAATAACTCCCATTCTTTGTATGTATCTTCAATTGCGGTCAATTCATGATTGATCGATTTCAAATAGACATCCAAACCACGCTCGGATGCACTAACCTCCGCTTGATGAAGTATTTTTTTTACCCCTTCCAAATCTTGATCTAAGAGTCTGAATTTTGCTTTTAAGATAAGAGATTCGATATATGTGGAAAATGCATATTATTCCTGAGAAAATTCTAATAGACTATCAACAAGATCTTTTGCTTGGTCAAATGCTTCATCACTATTGAAAGCTTTTACTTCTTCAATTAATAGTTCAATTAAATGCTGCATCACATCTTTTCGTATCTCAAAATCAAGTGTGTCATCAATTGAATATTTCTCCAGTATTTCTTGGGCTTGAAGTCGATCCTTTATACGATCTGCTCTAACTAAATTATAAGCCTGTAGGATCTCATTAGTAACTTTGATTACTTTCTCATTTTGCTTACTGGATAATTCAGTATGCCATTTAAGAATTAATTCTGCGTCTGCGACTTTATCTGCCCTTATAAAAATTAAATATTGGTTATGCAAGGAATTTGACATATCCTCAAAGAGATTTAATTTGGAATAAACATCGTAACCTTTCTTATGATACTCTATTGCCTCATCCAATTTGTTTTGAAGAAATTTGATATCCGCAATTGAGGAATATCCAACACCAATTCCACGGTGTATTGATGGAGTTTCAAGGAATTTTGATTGAGCTTTCTCAAAATGTTCAAGTGCTTTATCCAATTCACCTTTGACTCTATAAATATTGCCAATGTTAATGTCCCATCCAGGCCATTCTATTTGGTCTAATTTTGTATCTATTTCCCTATATATCATAAAGTGCTCAAGTGCTTCATTATATTTACCCAATTTATTATATACAATTCCTAATTCTGTATATACAGCCAGAGAACCAAATTCAAAAATTCGAATAATTTCAGGATGTAAATCAAGTTCTATTGCTATTAATAACTTTTCTTTAGATTCTTCAAGATATTTCAAAGCATCTAATAGATTACCCTGACTTCTTTCTATGTTTCCTTGAATTTTTAAAAAATAAGATTCAAACAAAGATTTCAAGTTTAGTTTATTAGAATTTTTCAAATAATGTCTTACTTTTTGTAAGTATAATTTTGCATTCTTTATATTTTTCTCCATTGCATATAATTCAGCCATATGGGCCATATTCCTCACATATGATAAATTTAATCCATATTTTTTACAAAGAGCACTGGCTTCTTTCATGTAATCGAATTTTTTGGTTTTATCACTATCAAACACCATAGTAACTAAGAAACGATCACTCAACAATTGTTGTTGTAGATATGCTAGCAATTTGGGATGGTATTTCCCATCTTTATGAAGAGATTTTACCTTTTTGTCAAATGTGTCCAAATCTTCCAGTAGTTTCTCATAGCTTTTATTTGGCATAGTTGTCCTGAAGAAGAAAAGTTTTCCTGTCGAAGAAAAGTCTTCCTGACGAAGAAAAGCTTCTGAGATTTCTAATCTGAGTAATAAGGATTCATCTTGAATCTCTGATTTTTTTTCCAAAAGCTGTTGAAACAATTCATTGGACTTTTTCGCATTACCCCAAAGTACCGAATATTCTAGCCATATTGCTTCGTAAGGTGCAATCGTCTTTAAATGATCCATATTTTGCAGTATAAAATTAAAATCCCCATGGAAAAATGCCTCATAATATTGAACTATAGTCATAATGAATGTGTTATAATGTAGAAATTTTAAGGTTTGCTTGGATCAATTGTCAATTTGTATTAAGTTGCTCGATCTCTAATATAATCATAACACGATCGATCATCATACCACACAGGTCAAATTTTATTGGTCAGGGAATTGCGTCTCCCTTCGGAGACATACTAAATCAATATAATTAACTGGAACAAATAAGTCTCGATCCTGCAAAGTCAATTTCTTGAGTAGGTAAAAATATTCTGACATTAGCATCATTATCGGTTTCCTTGATAATGAAAGTCGATTCAGAGTAATTAAATTGTTTCGCGATCCATTGCATATCATCAGATTTTAGATTTTTAGCATTGAATATTACTCCGAGTGGATTTCCTCCTCGTATTCCCCTTTCAGAAAATACGTTTACAACATGATAATCATATTCCTTCATACCTTGAAAAGACTACACATCATGAGTTCAAAAAGTATGCTATTATAGAAAAAAATTTCTGATTACTAATATAATAGCAAAAACGACACAGATTAATCCTCATATCGTCAACGTTTCACTATGTATTTCAATCATAGTTAAAAATAAGAATTATCCAAGCAAGCCAAAAATATATATCCATAAAAAGTAAAATAGACCTAATGATCTAATACATAATCCCACTAGCACGATTTAGATAAATCAATCGATAATTAAGGATTTTGAGTGTAAATTGAGTACAAATCGATTACTTTTAAAGATTGGTAATAATTCCGTAAAGTGTGCAAAATCTTAGAGTAGGCATCATTGGGACTGGTTATGTCGGTTTAGTTACTGGGGTTTGTTTTGGAGAATTGGGTTATCAGGTAATATGTGGGGATATTATACCTGAAAAGATAGAAAAAATTAACAAAGGAATTTCACCAATTTATGAAAGTGGGTTAGAAATTTTACTTGTAAAATTATTAGAGAAAAATTTATTGACAGCTACTCTGGATATCAAGGAAGTTATTGAACAATCCGATGTTATTTTCATATGTACTGGCACACCGAGCACTGATGATGGAACAATCGATTTAAGCTATATTGAAAACGCTTCGTTAGATATCGGTAAAGCCTTACAGGATGTTGAAGATTTCAAAACAATTGTGGTTAAAAGTACCGTTATTCCTGGAACTACCTCAAACGTTGTTAGACCATTACTTGAGAAATTTAGTAATAAAATAGCTAATGTCGATTTTGGTATAGGAATGAATCCTGAATTCCTAAAGGAGGGAATTGCAATAAAGGATTTTAAAAAACCTGATCGAATAGTTATAGGATGTGATGATGATAGATCGTACAAAATGATTGCATCTTTATATGATTCTTTCTCATGTCCAGTACTTAAGGTAAATCCATCAACAGCTGAAATGATTAAATATGCATCAAATACATTCTTGGCAACGAAAATTACCTTTATAAATGAAATTGCTAATATGACTGAAAAGATGGATGTTGATATCTCGGCTGTTGCTGAAGGAATGGGATTGGACAAAAGAATCTCTTCCAAATTCCTACGTCCTGGTCTTGGTTTTGGTGGATCATGTTTCACTAAAGACATAAAAGCATTGAATGCAAACGCAAAGGTAATCGGAAATAAGAGCAATCTATTAGACGCCGTTCTTGCAACCAATTCTAAGCAGCCACTTCGTGCGGTCGAATTACTTGAAAATAATAAATCAATAGAAGGCAAGAAAATTGCACTACTTGGATTAGCTTTCAAACCTGGAACTGACGATATGCGAGATGCTCCTTCAATACCAATCGCCGAGGAATTGATATTCAGGGGGGCAAAGGTGATCGCGTATGATCCAATTGCCAAAGAGACAGCCCAGAACGATATGCCTAGTGAAGTAATATTTGCATCCTCTGCCAAGGAAGCATTAAAAGGTGTGGACGCAGCAATCTTAGTGACAGAATGGGATGAATTTCGTGGTTTAGGACCTTCTGATTTTTCTTTAATGACAGGAAAGGAAATTATTGATGGGAGAAGGATCTTAGATTGGCAGTTATTATCCAATGCTGGATATAATATATCAGTTTTGGGAAATTCGTCAAAAAAATGGAGTTAACAGCATCCTCAAACCTGCGATAAGGGCGATTGTCCAAAATAAACCCAGTAAGACCTTGGAATCTATTTTTTTCATACGTCCAGCACCGATTCTGGCACCAGTTACCGCACCCAAGGCTAATGGTATGCCATATTCCCACAATAATGATAAATCTAGGTCTCCAGAGCTGTTTAATGAAATAATTCTTGTGATAATTGCGATTGTGGATACTACTACAATCATACTTGTAGACGTCGCAGCGGCAATGTGAACTGGTACCCCACTTATTGCAGTTAAAACTGGCATATAGATGATTCCTCCTCCAACACCCAATAAACCAGCCAGAAGTCCCCCAAAAAATGCGAATATCCTACCCATACCAATATTAACATCATACTCGTAAGATTTTCCGTCTTTATCCACAATAATTCTTTTCTCAGTTTTGTTTGAACCCGGTTTGTCAATTTTCTTTTCAGAGTTGTCTTTTCCCATTAAATATGCCTTGTATATACCTCGAATTGCAGCTAGACTTACTATTACACCAAATAGTTGACGTAAGATTTCTCTTCGTATTCTATCAGCATACCATCCTCCAATAATAACTCCTGGTATTGCTAGAATTAAATAGTTTAATCCCGTTTTGTAATCGATTCTTTTTTCAGACTTATATTTTAGGAACCCAGATGTACTTGTGAATATTATTACAAAAGAGCTGACAAAGGTTGCTTCGTTGGTTTCTAATCCAATTATAAAGTCAAGAAAAGGGACATTCATAATTCCTCCCCCAATACCCACCATTACAGCTAGAAGACCAAATAGAAAACCTGAAAGAATTAAAAATAACGTCGTTATAGGATCCAGCTTTACTCACCATGTTTTGAATAATTATTTTCCTTACCAATCAATCTCGTTTAACTCATCTTCAGGTACATCTTTGTCATTTAATTTTGCAGTTATTTTATTACCCCCTTTAAACCAAACTTCAAGTTTAAAATGCAGGTCAGTCCTTGTACATTGAAATCGAGTCATCGATTCCCCATATAATGTGACAATGTCACCGGAACATTCAGGACAAACTCCTGATTTAAGAACCTCCTTAATTATGGTAGAGGACATTCAATTTATTGTCGCAATTTATGATTTTTAATCTCTTACATATGTTGCTTAATTAATTTCCTACTTAATCGAGACATTTAGGCTATCAAGGTAATGTTAAGTTCTTTACAATATCAACTGACAATTCCACAATTTCTGATCCGAAAAGACCCAACGTAACAGTTAATATTGATAGTATAACTAACATTACTTTTATTGGAGTAAAATCCTTTATCTCCACATTATCAGTAGGCTTATCAACCATTATTCTAATTAAATTAGCATAATAGAAAATTGAAATTGCTGATCCAATGATCCCCACAAAAGCAAGCCACGCCATATCAGCATCTACGGCTGCTAAAAACAGAAAGAATTTACCCCAGAAACCACCAAGTGGGGGTATGCCCATTAAACTAAACAATGCGATTGACAATGCTCCTGCAGTAACAGGGCTTTTATGGAGTAAACCTCTAAAATTTTCAATATTATCATCACCATAGCTATCAATTACTAATAGTACAGTGGCAATAAAAGCTCCTTTCATCAGTACATAAGCTATTATGTGAAATATTAGTCCCTTCATAGCTGCTTCCTGAATACCTATATTTCCTTCGTCTAAACCCACAGCATAAACAGCGATTCCAATTACAATATATCCTGCTTGTGCGATTGTAGAATAAGCGATTATTCTCATCACGCTAGTTTGAATTACCGCAGCAATATTACCCAGCAACATCGATAAAGTCGCTAGGATTGCGAATAATAATCCCCATGTACCTGCCCAGCCATGCATACCTACAAAGAATAATTGAAAAACAAAGGCAAAGGCCATTTTCTTTGAAGATGCGGAAAGGAAATTTACAACCGAGACCGGGGCTCCATTATAGACATCTGCAATCCAGAAGTGAAAGGGAACTAATCCGATCTTAAATCCACTACCTGCAACAATCAATGTGATCGCGGCTACTTGGAGTCCCTCAGAGTCTTCCAATGCCTTAGCACCCATGAGAAAAGTTCCCGTTGCACCATAATACATTGACAATCCATAAACTATTATCGCACTGGATAAAGCACCTAGTAAAAATATTTTCATTCCTGCTTCAGCAACATTTCTATCGCGTTTTCTAAAAGCGACCATCGCATAGCTTGGGATTGATACCAATTCATAACCCACATACAGAGGGATAAAACTTCGAGAGGCTGCTACTAATAAACCACCCAGATTGGCAAGTAAGAGCAATGAAAAAAAGACACCTAGGTCTAATTCAAGTGATAGGTCTTTCCAAGCTGTAAAAACCACAATTACGGAAGATAATAAACCAATTACTGCGAATGTTTTGAAAAATGGACCAAATTCAAAGTAATCCAATTTTTTATTATCCATTTGTATAATCCACAAGGCTGTACCCACTAAAAACAAGGTTGTAATAGCAACTATTGATTCCCGTGCCTTTTCTCTCAGAACGAGGTCTGAGATAAGGATCACAACAATACCTATTACTAAAAACAGGAATGCAGACCATATTTCAAGAGTATCTGCACTAGTATCTAACGTAGAAATCTCCTCCTAAATTACGCTTTCAGACCACTCATCTATTACATACCACACTACCGTTGGAACGAGCCCAAGTATTAATGTGAATAAGGCTAAAATAAAGACAGGACCGATTTCCCACCATTTTGCTGGTTTAGATTCGGATATTTCATCTGTTGCTTCATTGAATAATACCCGTTGAATAGCCCACAAATAATAACCAGCGGTGATAATAACGGACAACACTGCAATTACTGGAATCCAAATCCATTCGGAAGATCCTAACAATTCCTTATCAGCAAACATAGCGACAAATGCTTCAAATTCAGCTATAAATCCAGCTAGTCCTGGAAGTCCAGCGGAGGCAAATCCCATGAAAACAAATAGACCAGCGACAAATGGCATTTTATGACCCAAACCACCAACTTTGGACATGAGTCGTGTATGACTCTTTGTGTTATGCTGAATAATTCCAGAGATTAAAAATAATCCAGGGGAGATTACGCCATGTGCAATCATCATATACATAGCTGCATTAAATCCAGCAGTATTATAAGCGGCTAAACCAAGTAGTACTATACCCATATGTGATATTGAACTATAGGCAATCATTCTTTTCATATCATCTTGTCTTAGAGCGACAAAAGCCGGATATGCCATGGAAACCACCCCTATGATTGCAATAATAATCCGAATATCCTCTCCCTGAGTGGAGCGAAAGAATTTAGTTCCAGTATCTGGATCGGTTGCATCGGCTAGCATCCAAAATCCTACCCGCATTAATCCATAACCACCCATCTTCAGTAGCAATCCTGCAAGTATAGCAGAAGCGGGTGAGGGTGCCTCTACATGGGCATCTGGCAACCAAGTATGTACTGGAACCTGTGGAAATTTGGTAACAAATCCAATAAAAAGCAACCAGAAAATGAGTTGAAGCCTTTCAAAACTAAGATCTCGCCCAGCAACATTTAATGCAATTGCGTCTTTTAGATCAGGCATGTAGAATGTACCTCCCTCCAAGTAAAGTAGGAAAATTCCAATTAACATGACCAGTGATGCGAGATGGGTATAAATAAAGAATTTAATTGCAGCGTATTTGCGATTTTCTCCACCCCAAATATGAATTAAGAAAAACATTGGTACTAGCACTAATTCCCAAGCAACATAAAAAAGAAATAAGTCTATGGCTACAAATGTTCCAGTTATTCCGGTTAGCAAGACAAGCATCATGGAGTAATATGTAGCTTCTTGATCTTTAATGTAAAAGCTACTGACAATTGATACAAGAAATACTACCTGAGTTAATACCAACAAGGGCATACTTAATCCGTCAACACCTAGGGAAAATGTGATATCTGCCCCAGGAACCCATTCAATTGGTTCTTTACTTACTTGTAGAATAAATCCATCAGCAGATGTATTTTCTTTTCTTTTGCTGTGAGATGTAAAATATTGAATCCAAAGCACAATACTGTAAAGTGTAGTTAAGCTAACAATACCTGTAGTCAACCATTTTGCTGAGGAAGGATTCCTTCGTCCAATTAAATACACGGGTAATGCTAACGCTATTGGAGCAATAAAAAGAATAATTAGCTCGGGGTTATCTATGCTCATTCTTTATCCTCAAATACCTTGAGCGTAGGATTTGCTAGGGTTTTTTAATCCAATTGATAGAATATTCATTATGTGATCTATTTTGTCATCGATTCGATTAATTTACCTAGCCAACATTATTTTTGACATTTTTTAATTCGATTGGTTCTAATGATTGTTTAAAACAATTGCCACCAAGTTATACCTAACAGGATTAAAGCCAATCCACCAGTCATCATTCTAGCATACAACGAAGTCTGACCTTTCTGTAATCCTCTAAGCGAATAACCAGCATCTCTGGTACGATAACCTAGCCAATCAATAAATCCATCAATTACACCTTGATCGAAATCATCAGATTTTTCAGCAGCCTTAAGGGCTCCTTCAGCTCCAATTTTATCAATAAATACGCCATCAATAATCTCTTTGTCCACATATTGAAAAGCATCACCAACAGCCATTACTGGAGATTCTGCTACCCAGTAAATAAATAAATCCAATCCAAATCGATTATGGACGACTTTATCAACTGTTTTCGTGAATGAGAAATCAAGCAAACTAACAAATGCTGGTATTTTCCAGTAATATATCGCAAATGCAAGTAATCCACCTCCCAATACTGCAAGGGTTGACGGTATTGCAAAAACAAGTTCAAATTCTCCACCATGTATCCCAAGCATCGTACCCAGGGCATACTCGAAATTCAGAAAACCTTTTTTCGAACCGGAGATCGTGCCAATTGTAAACCATAAACTCTCAATAACAACTAAACTTGCCAAGAGAACAAGTGACCACCGCATTCTTTTACCAGTAGGAGCTGGATGGACATGATCCTTATCATACCTTCCATCACCTAGAAAAGTAAGAATTAGCACTTTTGATGAATAGAAGGCAGTTATTCCAGCAGTAATTACAGCAACCCAATAAAGAAATACTGCACCTTGAATTGCACCTCCTTCTTTGAGAGCTAGTAATACTGCATCCTTGCTCCAAAAACCATTCATTAATGGGACACCTGCTAATGCAAGGAGACCGATTAATGTGGTATAGAATGTCCAAGGCATGTACTTTCGTAAGCCACCCATATCTTTCATCTCTTGGCTATGTACAGAATGAATTACCGACCCGGCACAAAGAAACAGTAATGATTTAAATGTTGCATGTGATATTATGTGAAAGAAACCTGCAGCTAAACCACCGGAACCTATGGCAAGACCAATATATCCCAGTTGAGAAACTGTTGAGAATGCAAAGACTTTCTTAATGTCAGTAGCGTTGACTGCCAATAGGGCACCACATAACGCAGTTATTGTCCCTATCCAAGCGATCATATTCGGAGTCGTAAAGAATTTAATATTTCCTATGAAAGGTTCAGATGTAAGATTTACTTTTTCTCCTATGTGTTCTATTCCATAATAGGTAAAGAAAGTCCTAGCAATCAGAAATAGACCTGCTTTAACCATGGTTGAGGAATGAAGTAAAGATGATACTGGAGTGGGACCTTCCATAGCCTCTGGTAACCAACCAAATAATGGGAACTGAGCACTTTTTCCTATTGCTCCACCAAATATTAGCAGCGCGGGTAAAGCCATATCTGCTAGGCTCAATTCGTTATTATCAAGCATAATTCCCAGTTGAACATAATCCAAAGTTGCATGGCCTAAATTATAGGTTTTAGCAAATATCAAGGCAATACCAATTAAGAATGAAGTATCACCCACCTTATTGTAAAGAAATGCCTTTTTAGCTGCATGGGATGCAGACGGTTTATGCCAGAAATAACCTATAAGTAAATAAGACGATACCCCCAATCCTTCCCAAAACATAAAACCCATGAACAAGTTACTTGCAAGTACAAAACCGATCATGCAGCCTGTAAAGAAGTTCATTGTTCCAAAAAACCTTGTGTAAGCTGGATCTGCATGCATATATTCTGTTGCATAGAAATGGATTACTGTAGCAATGGTTGTAAGAACTAGTAAGAAAAGAATGCTTAAAGGATCAAGCAAGATTCCCCACTTAAGTGGTGCTGTTTCGCTTGGTAAGAAAACAAAATCTCCCTGCACTTTAGGTATTTTAGGTATTTCTCCATTATTTAATGAAAATTCGTCTAAGGTGAAATATCTTATGGCAACAACAATTGATACAACCCAAGGAACCAACAGACCAAAAACACCAATTCCACCGGATAAATTCTCACTGAAATTCCTACCCCTCTTTATTTCAAAACCTCTCATTATTAGCAAGAGGAAGCCTGTAATAAATGGAAAAGCAACTACTAACCAGGCTAGGTTAATTAAACCGGCATTTTCCAATGCTCCACCTGTTTCTGACATTATTAGAGAACCTCCTGCTCGCTAAGTGAGAAGATGTTGCTTACAGTTATTTCTCCAAAGTTACGATACGCGCTTAAAAATATGGCCAGTCCAATGGCTGCCTCTGCAGCCGCGATTCCAATGATTATGAATACCATTACCCATCCTTCTTGAAAATTATCGGTTCCGAAAATTCCATTAAAGGCCATAATGCTCAAATTTGCCGCATTTAGCATGATTTCAACTGAGATGAGTATTCGAACAGCGTTACGTTGGGTCAATACTCCAAATAATCCGGCTGTAAACATTATTGCAGAAAGTGTAAGGAAATATTCTGGAGGGATCATGATCTTACCTCCTTTACATTAAAACGGGCTTCTACTTCTTCGCTTAGGTTTTCAATTTCAGACTCCCTTATTACTAGTTTAATTGAACCCAGTAGAGCAGCTAATAGTAAAAGTCCTAAAAATGGGATTACTTCGCCAAAATTTTTCCATAAAAATATTGCATAATTTTTGGTAACCTCAAACGCACCAATATTAGTGCCCCCAGTGTAAACTGGTCGAGTCGTATCTCCCAGTTTGGCTACGCCTAAGTTATCAGCTTTGAGATCTTTAAGATAATCCTGACTTGTTACTGAACTCCATATCAAATAAACCAGATTGAAAGCAATCAAGAAAAAGATTAACATTTGCGACCAAGTTGCTCTTACAAATCCAGTAACAGAACTGGGGAAGGCAAAATCATCATGTTCGGTAAGTAATGTTGCAAACAGAAATAAAACAGCAATCCCACCACCATAAATGGAAATTTGGAATGCAAAAATTATTTCTGAATTTGCTAAGAGAAACAGTACACCCACACCGACAAGCATGAAAATTAACCAATATGCCGATTGCATTACCTTTTCAACAGTCAAGGCAAGTATCATACAAATAATGATATAAAAAGCAGTGATAAAAAATGCTACTTGTGTATAGTCTATACTCATTCTAATACCTCAATCTCTTTAATTCCAAAGTTCGAACGCATTTACTTCTTTTCCTCCAATGAATACCAGCAGAGTAAGGAAGCTCAGCGGCAGTAGTATCTTCCATCCCAAAGTTAGAAGTTGATCTATCCTAAGTCTACCCAATGCACTCCTTAGCCAAGCAGCCACAAAAATCATTGCAAATGCTTTTACCGTTAAAGCAATAAATTCTACAAGTGGTTCTCCCCTGCCAAAGCCAAAAACTGGGTCATAGCCACCTAAGAATAGATAAATAAAGAGTAGTGAATTTATAAATAGGTGTAGGTACTCGGTGAACATTATTAGGCCATATCTATAGCCTGAGAATTCGGTCCTTGGACCCATTACTATTTCAGCTTCGGCTTCTGGAATATCAAAAGGAATCCGTTCAGTCTCTGCATATCCTGCTAGGAAGAAAATAAGACCGGCTAATAATCCAAATGGAGGGAACCTGAAAAGAAACCAACCGTGATCCATTTGGTATTCAGTAATTTCTAAAAGGGAGAAAGATCCGACAACTGCAATTACTCCTAGTATTGAAATAAACATAGGAATTTCATAAGCGATCAATTGACCAGCACTTCGAAATCCACCAATTAGTGAGTATTTCGACCTAGATGCCCAACCTCCTATCAGCATGGCTGGAGGAAATAAGCTGAAGACAGCAAAAACATAAAGTATTCCAATACTAAAATTACCCGGTAGTAGACCTTTAGATCCCCAAGGTAGTGGGGCAAAGCTAAGTACAGTGGTTACAGTAATTACAAGAATTGAAACGAAAAATCCTACCCGATCTGCTCCTGCAGGTCTTAAATCCTCTTTAATTATGAGTTTAAAGGTATCTGCAAGAATCTGAAGAGATCCGGCTTTTCCAACATATACAGGTCCTCGCCTACCCTGCATCCTGGCCATCACTTTTCTTTCGAAATAAGGAGCTACAAT
>CAZRLL010000061.1:0-4443 GCA_964600735.1 uncultured archaeon | reverse complement strand
TCAAAGGGTAATCCGGGATCATTATCAGCCATTTACATGGTGCCTAAATAATATGATCACTTAAATTAAACTATTTAACAATCATATCTTGACCACTCTAAATACTCATTGAAAATATTTGCTGAAAAATATGGAATTAGGAATTTAAAATTTATAATTTTAGATTTTTCTCCAACTAAATATTCGCGATATACAGGGGGAATATCATATTCCTCTGAGTATTGCTTTTTTTGTAAAAGAGATATTCGATATTTAATCAAGTTATTTATTATCAGAAGAGTATGGATATATACAATTTTGACCACGAGATCGTGTTAATATAGATACTAGATTTGACTGCTATTAATTTTTGGAATTAAATCGATCGTTCTATTAATGTAATTCAAGAAGTTAAAAATACTTAGGATGAGTTGTCACGTCTATGGATAGTTCTGATGAAGAAAGTCCATTATATCTGAAAATACACAAAGTAGCGATACTTGGTACTCCCAGAGCTGGCAAAACCACCTTAATGGTTAAATTGTCAAAAGGTTTGGTTGATCCAGCAATCAAGCAAACCCGTGGGATTGATTTCCACGTTGTAAGGGTTGAAGCAGCAGGTTTAAAATTGCAAATTTGGGATATGGCTGGGCAAGACCACTATAGAAGCGCTGGTATTTTTGATGATATGGTCCTTGGAGCCTCGGTATTCTTATTCTGTTATGATGCAGGTGATGCCAGTTCTATTAAACAAGTTGATGAATGGATTGATATTGCCAAAAACCATGCACGATTTAAAGAAACTAAGAAATATCTCGTGGGATTAAAGGCAGATCTCGTAGATAGTGGTCAGCATATAGGATTAAATGCACTTGTACAGAAATATCTTGATAATCCAGAATTGAATATTAAACATATAATTGTTTCCTCTCATCAGGATATCAATGTGAATGAATTACTTGCTGAAATCTCCGAAGAATTACGTCATTCAGATAATAAGAATACAAAATGAATTGTTAATATTTCACTTCTAATTATGTGTATGCAAGAATTATATTTGGTAAAACAAATTGGTTAATAGCTAATTTGGATCAATTTAGATGGGAAGAACACAAAGGACGTACCGAATGCGATTGCAAGAAATTCGTGATCGAATGCTTAGGCTCGTAAAGGACAATCGCTTGAAAGATAAATACAAGGAAATGTGGGTAATATCCCATAATCTATCTGCACCAGCATCAACTTTTCCATGGCCTGATACACATGCTGTTGCTACTTTTTGCATGTTATTAGAAGCAATGAGAAAATTAATTGAACTTGAGGAATCGATATTATCAGAAAAAAATAAATTATCAATCTGATCCAAAGGAGATTGGAATTGCACCAACCTTGCCTTCAATGTGATCCCAGGAAACAAAATCAACAGCGATTTTATCACCCAATTTAGCAATGATCTCGACTGGTTCCTCTTCACCCTCCAATAATTCACGCCAATTATCCGGTGTTACTTCCTCTGCTAGGTTGTCTACAGACTTGAAACCAATAAAACACATGCTACCGTATTCATCAACGAATGTTGGTCTTCCGGTCATTTTAGAAAGAGCGATACGAGCCTCAATTGCATTAGGAAGGAGAACGAAGATACCTCCACCGGCAATAGATGCAACCATTCCCTGCCTATTCTCAGTATATGTTGGATTACGCGTTAACAGACTGAAACCAGAACCTATAATTGTTCGTTCCAGTTTTTCGGCAATCTCAGATTGCTCGGTACAATGTAGTGCCAATTCCTCGATTTCTTCCGCAGTATAGTTTATCTCTTGCTCTGCAATCATAGCCTTGCATACCCTATGAGTAATGATATCAGGATACCTTCTTATTGGACTAGTAAAATGGAGATAGGAAGTGGAACCCAAACCAAAATGACCGAAATTACCTGCCGTATATAATGCTCTTGATAACAAACGTAATACAATTAAATAACCTAATTTCTGTAAATCCTTATCCTCAAGATTTTCTATCTTTTCTAAGAAATCTCTAAATGGTTTTAGAAATTTTTCTTGGTCTTCTTCAGAAAGTTGAGCTAAGCCTTTAGCTATTGGAACACCAAGTTTAGTTTCCAAATTTTCCTTTGTTTCTGTGACGATCTGCTCTTTCATTTTTTCTGCAAAATCAGTGCCAGCACCTAGAGTGAAAGAAATATTTCCACCTAAATCACCAGTTTTACCACTTGATAATATATCCAGAATAGATTCTTCAGGTTCATCGTTTTTTGATATTTTGGGTAGCTCGATTTGGTAATCAAATCCTAAAACTTTGGCTTGAGCATTGAATCGTTGAACATTCTCTTTATCCGGGAGTGGATGATTTCGATAGATAACAGGTAATTCCTTGGCTTGTATTATTTCTGCAATTGTCTCGTTAGCTGCCACCATAAATGTCTCTATCAATTTTGTTGCGTTAGATGAAGATTTGGTTTTGATGGCCATTTGACCACCTACCTCCAACCGAACTTCATCTGTTTCTAGATTTAATCCCCGTCTATGTTTTTGGAGTATTAAAGCAAAATTATGATAATCAATAAACGGGCTCTGTTCTTGATCGATTGAAGCGTTTACGTGTTCATAACTAAGATTTTTCCTCACCTGAATTACTGAATTATGAATATTACATTTATTTAATAATTTGTTTCCTTTTTTATCGTAATGAATTTCTACTGTCATTGCTAATCTGGGGAGTTCAGCGTTGAGCGAACATAGATTATCAGAAAGGTGTGTAGGAAGCATAGGTAAAGTTTTTGTAGGAAGATAAACTGACGTTGCTCGTGATCGAGCGTATAGATCTAAACTAGAATCTTTTTCCACATAATGAGCCACATCAGCAATAGCTACCCATAGAATGTAGCTATCCCGGTCCTGAAATACTGTTACTGCATCATCAAAGTCTTTCGCTGTAGGGGGATCAATGGTATAAAATTCAAGGTGCTGTAAATCAGATCTACCTTCGAAGACCTCCAATGTATCTTTCGGTTCTTTAAATTTGGAAGCAATTTTTTCAATTCTGGCATCGGTATCCCACTCAAAGTTAGGAGCGAGTTTAACTAATCTTTTAGAAATGGTTTGTAGTGCTTGTGTATCATTCCAATATCGGGAACGGATTAATAATTTAACAAATACGTCAGAAAAACTAGTTCTTCCCTCGTTTACATAATCTTCTGCCAAATATGAAATAAATGTTCGAATTGAAAATCCATCCAATGCAAAGATATGCGTGTTTCCCATCCCAACTTGTGACCATGAATCATTTTCCACAAAATACTCCATGATTTCTTGTAGTTTAAGAAGGAGCATTTTATCATCAGTATCGAATAAAATATCTTCCCATTGAATGGGAGCTCGGATCATCTCTGTTTCCTCGGGATCTTCCGCATCCTCTACTGGAATCTCAATCATTTGAAACATTTTATTTCGCATCGCACCTAATTGATTTATCTCCTTCCCTACTTGTTTCTTCTGTTCTTCTGAGATCGGTAACCATTCAGGAGGACTTCCAGAGACAAAATCGAAATAACCCTGTCCATGGGGTTTGGCCTTATTTAAGGTGTCTTTGATTTTTTTCATTCTATTTTTGCTGATTTCTTTGACATCTACACCATACCAAACAAAAGCTAATTTCTCAGCAGTAAAAGATTTCTCGATTTGGTAAAATTTTGAATTCAGAATTTTTAACCACAGTTCCCGCTCATTTAATTCACCGATTTTTTTTTCAATTTTTTCAAATTTTTCGGTTTTCTGTATCAGTCTATTAATAATCAAGATTAGTTGTTTAGTCAAATCTTTTGTTGGGGGGAGCTCTATTCCTTTTAATTGAATGGATTCACCCAGATTTTTCCTAAAAATATTTGATTGTTTAGTTTCTTGTCTACCTTTGGTTGTGAATAATTCGATTATTCTAACCTTGGTGCCTTTCTTTTTATAACTCCTAATAAAGATACCATAGTTATGAGGGATTTCAATCCCAAATAATCCTGGTTTATATTCAACTAAATCTCCTATCTGCATAGTTCTACCAACCCAAGGTTTTATTTCTTTAATATTACATTGTTGATATATCTCCGAACATAATGAATTATCAATCATTATGCTCATCTGAGATCTTCAAAACTGAAAATGAGAATTTGTGACCTTAATCATTGGGATAAGTTAATACTATTGATCAACGATTTACCAATTTGACTTCGTTAAATAAAAATAATAATCTAAAAAGAATAGTCTGTACACTAATGAAAAGTTCTGTTTTAAAAGGAGGAATGCCTTATCTAGTGGAAAAATCCCAATCTATGTTACCATTTTGGGATGGTATGAATAATGGAAAATTGCAATCAACACAGTGTGAGAAATGTGAAGCAATTCATTATCCTCCAAGTCCCAAACTATGTCCTTCATGCTTTGGATTTTCAATGAT
>CAZRLL010000060.1:0-17761 GCA_964600735.1 uncultured archaeon | reverse complement strand
ATTCTTTTTTGATCTTCACCTAATGATTTCAAACTCTTCGATGCTAAAGAAATGGTCCTTATCAATAATCTTAATCCTGACATAATTTGATGATTCCGTCATTTATTTATAATAATATCAGGCGAAATATTAATACAACTGAATATCGTATTAATGATATTCCCTTATTTTTTTTAATCAGTGCAAAGATTTTGATACTAGCATAATTGATATTTATATTAATAATATTATTTTTATTAAATAAAAGTGAATAATTTGATGCAGGAGATGGTAATATTACTTACAAAGATAAAATGAAAAACTTTGTATATAATCCAGAAGATGCTATGAAATGGGATGCTCTGCCATTAAGTAACGTCTCCGGCTTAGTTTCAGAAAAATGTAATAAATGGTTAAAATCAATGGCTTGGCAATATTTTGTAAACCTGTTTGGTCATGATAATCCATTTGACGACTTGATGTTCGAAGATGTTAGAGAAGAAGTCTCTCTTGGATACGTAGGCTCAGAATTCAGGATTGTCACGAATACCACTCATCAATCTGATTACGCTAAACACAAGATCTTTTTTGATCCGAAGAAGTGGCAAGATTTAAAGGAATATTTTCCATATCTAAATACAGAGGGAGAGTTATTTAATCTTGATGAACCATGGGATGGAAATTCTAGGGGTTGGTTACCTTATACAGATAATTGGATTTACTTCAGGATAAACTCCACAGGATCTCGTGTATTTGATAATGAGAATGATTTTCATAATATAAAAAGATATATGCATAAAGATACTACCGTATTCTATCATAAAAATTCAGCTTTATTTTTTAACTCAACTAATGAATTCGTGTTTATTGAATACAAGTTTATTGACGATCATTTTAAGGATGATGAGCATTTCTTTGAAATCATCTCCAAGGAATCATATATGGACATAATTAATTACTGCGAAAATCATCCATCAGCCCACTACTAACGAGGGTAATGATTTGAAGCCTGATCCGACTCATTAAACATAACTGATTATTATACAAATAATAATATTTTTATTAATTAAATATGAATTCTATTACAGGATGAAATTATGATGAGGGGCACTAAATTAAATATAGACCCAATCTCATTAACTGTTCTTCAGAAAAGGCTTGAGGGTATATCAGATGAAATGAGTTTAGTATTAAGAAGAACTGCATATAGTCCGAACATTAAGGAAAGAGCAGATTTTTCTTGTGCAATCTTTGATTCCCTTGGCCAATTAATAGGTCAAGCTGAAGCCATCCCAGTTCACCTTGGATCAATGCCATTCGTGGCAAAACCTGTCATTGATCTGTTTCCTGATTGGAAAGAAGGTGATGCGATTATTACAAATTCTCCCCGGTCAGGATTTGGTGGTACACATCTTCCTGATATCACCCTGCTTGCTCCTGTTTTTTACAACGGGGAATTTTCTCATGTAGTGGCCAATCGAGCACATCACTCAGACGTGGGAGGAATGGTTCCAGGGTCATTACCTGCTAATTCGACAGAAATATTTCAAGAGGGAATAATTATCCCTCCTGTCCAGCTATATAAGGCAGGAAAAGAAAATAAAGATGTCATGGATTTAATACTCGAAAATGTTAGGACTCCTCTAGAGAGGAAAGGAGATCTACGCGCACAATACTCGTCCTTAATGCTAGGAGTACGAAGAATTAATGAACTCATGCAAAAGGAAACCGGCTGGGATTTAAACCTAATGCAAAACGAATTGTTGGATCGATCTGAACGGGGAACCATTGAAAAAATCAGAAAACTACCAAGTGCAATGGTGTCATTTACTGACTATCTAGATAACGATGGATTTGATATTGCGAAGCCAGTGAAAATTACATGTAAGATCACTATTCCTGGAGATGGAACCATGAATTTTGATTTTAAGGGAACGGATGGGGAAAGAACTGGAAACTGTAATGCACCGATCTCTGTAACTAAATCAGCTTGTTATTATATTGTCAGATTGTTAACCGGAAGGGATGTTCCCACCAACAGTGGATGTTTTAGACCTGTATCAGTTCATGCACCTGAAAATTCGGTTGTAAATCCGTCGGTTAATGTGGCAACTTCCAGTGCAAACACTGAAACTTCTTCTAGAATTGTCGATGTTCTAATGGGTGCTATGGCTAAAATAATTCCATGGCCTAGTGCAAGTCAGGGAACAATGAATAATTTATTGATTGGAGGGGTTGAAAATGGAAAACCCTGGAGTTTTTATGAAACCATTGGTGGGGGGACTGGGGCTGGTTTTAATAATCACGGAACCTCTGCAATTCAAAGTCACATGACAAATACTGAGAATACTCCAATCGAAGCATTGGAGCTTGCATATCCTGTACGGGTGTTAGAATATTCAATACGGAAGGACAGTGGGGGTAAAGGAGAGTATAATGGGGGAGATGGGATAATTCGTGAGCTTGAACTATTAGACACGGCTACTATTACGCTTCAATCTGAACGAAGGATATCTTCGCCTTTCGGTCAAGGGGGTTCTGAAATTACATCAGCCAAAAAAGGATTTAACAAAATTTGGTTTCCTAATATTGAAAATATTCCAATCAATCATTTAATGTATAAAAAAGATGAGAATAACTATTATTTATTAAATTCTAGGGACACTATTATCAAAGCTAGTTCTCAAACTAGAATTCGGATCCTGACACCGGGTGGTGGTGGATACGCGAAATCAATTCCAAAATAATATTTGGAGGCAATGTATGAGCAATAATAATCGGTCGTTTAAAGATTCAGCACCAGTTTCAATGCTCATTACATTCGTAAACCAATTATTCCTAAAATTAATTAAATTAACACCAGATAACCTTAAAATTGATATTGAACGGGAGATCAATCAGGTGATTGATAAATTTCTACAGAGTAATCCGAGTTTCATACAAACGAGTGATGATTATATAGCATTTAATCAAAAAGTAGACCATGATATCCCTCGGGAGGTCATTATTCAGCCATTACAAAATATGATTCATGAATTGGTGAGTAAAATCGACCAACTTCATGCAAATTGGGGTCACGCTCTCATGAAAGACGCTATTGAGTCCATTCTGATCGATTTGGAAAATATTCCACACATTGTTACTAGTTTTGTTAAGACAATGGGTATAAATGCTGTGGAATTCAAAGATTCTTTGAAATCTGCGGTTCCTACATTGGATGAAAAGGAGAAAATTATATTTGTTGCCTATATGACCTTGACTGATTTTGGACCTGTGATGAAAAGAGTAGTTTCGACAGATGAGACTATTATTGATGGAATTGACAATAATATCGCAGCCCAAATAATTACACTCGTGGGTCAAGGAGTAAGTTATCATGAAGGAATTTTCGGACCCATCCCGATACCCACCTCTAATGATATAATTTCCCTTATCTGGTCAAAACTGATTGATTCAGATATCAAGGATGACAGAATGAGAGGAAAATCCTTGACCGTCATTGCGATCGGTTTTTATCGAAATTTAATCACGAGACTCCCTCAAAGAAACAAGATGAAGGAAATTTTTTCTGTCCTCGATAAAATTCATCACGTTAATGATATTACAGATGAGGTTCTGGAAAGGATTCAGGATGAATTCATTATGAATATTTAATCCATTATCTGAGATGCAATTTTCTCAGCATCTGATACTGCCTCATCATAATTGGAAGTTTTTCCCGTTACATCGCCTACGGCCCAGATCCCATCTACAGTAGTTAAGTTATTGTTATCTGTTACAACATACCCATCATCTAATTTTATTGGAGTGTTTTCAAAGATCTTTGTTGCCGGTTTTGGGTTTCCCTCTACAAATAAGCCTTCAACTTCAATCTCAAATTCCTTTTGAGCTGAAGTAAATTTTAAACCCATCAATGTTTCATCACCCAAGGCTACTAGATTGTCAACGTTTGAATAAAATGTTATTCCTTCTTCTTGGATATTTTCATCCACTTGATACCATAACAAATGAACTTCTGGTACATGATCTTTCATAAAAACAGCTGCACGACGTGTGTATTCATGATCCCCTAGCACAGCAATCTTTTTGCCTCTGAATAATCCCCAGTCACAAACTGCACAATCGCTTATTCCCTTGTGTAGAAAATCAGACTCTCCCTTGAATCCCAGTGGAACCTGTTTTGCTCCTGTCGCAATTAGAATTTTCGGGGATATGAAATTCTGATACTTAGTTTTTACTATAAACGGTTTTTCAAAAATTATTTCAGTACATAAACTAGTTTTATGTTGAACACCATCATTTTTTGCCTCTTCAATCATTTTTTCCACATGATCTAACCCAATTGTATTTTCAGGTATCGAAGATACGTCTTTTAACCCTCCAGCTTTGGCGATTTGTGATTCATATACGGATCCTAAAATCCAAACATCTAATCCTTTTTCTTTCAATTTTCTTGCAGCAGTTATACCAGCTGGACCAGCACCAATTATCACAATATCGGTTTCAATATCTGGGGTTGAAGGTCGTTTTAATCGATCTAACATTGATTAATATAATATTTATTAAATACAAAAATAACTATTACGTTCTGCTTTAGTTGAAATGATTAATGATTTAATATATTTCTCAATCGAGAATATGGTGACATCATTAAATAATCCTAATATTTTATATGAGGATGCTTCTCATAATAAAAATCGAGAAATAAGGTTCTGGGGTGATGTTCCTACCACCTTTAATGATGCAGTGCATTTGGTAATCAGTAATTTTAGGGCAAATATCTACTCATCATCTGATGAAGGAAGAGATATATTAGAGCGATTTAAGAAAGTGCTTCTTGGTTATCATAGAAAGCTGGGGATTGCTTCTAGTAAAATGGAAGAAAATCTGGATCTTCTTGATGAAGGTAGTATTTTAGTTGGACAACAGCCAATTGTTTTTGGAGGACCTGGTTTTATTGGAAATAAAATTGGTTGCTTACAATTTCTTGATAAATTATTTCAGGAAAATGAGAAACCATTGGCTCCAGTTTATTTTATCAGTGATTATGATGGTTTACAAAAAGAGTTAACTCGCTCCTATTTTCCGAACCCCATTTCCCATAATGCAATAATTATAGAATCAGAGGACTTTTTACCTGAAAATAGTAATATCGCGGTTCATCGAAGTCAACTTCCCCCAGAATCTTGGCTTAATATTAATTTAAATAAGATAACAGAGAATCTCAAAGGTTTCAAAAAATCATTGAAAGGGCCAAATAAGGCATTATTTGATGAGAGATGGGACCACATAAGAACAATAATAAAAACGAGTTATAATTCTGCAAATACTTTATCCGAATGGGCAGCAAAGATTTGGGGAACATTATCCAATATATGTGCAGATCTCGGTGTTATTTTTCTACCTGCATCAAACCCCGAAATAAGAAAACTAGTGGCACCAAAATATGAAAAGTTTATTCAAAATCGCAAAAAATACGTTGAAGTATTTCTAGAAACAACACATGAAATCCAAAACCTTGGATGTAAACCTTCTTTACCCCATCGACATGACAATTATGCACCGTTCACATTAGAATGCAACACTGATGGGAATCGCATCGTGACATCGATTGAGGTTAAAAATCATGAATTAATCGCAAAGGGAAAATGCCCCTCATGTAATGAGATTAAGTCATATGATGTTGATTCATATGGAAATTTGTTAGACATAGCAACAATGATTGGACCGCGAGTCGATACGTCACAGGCCATATTTCAAGATCTATTAAATATTAGAATAAGGATATCAGGCCCAGGTGAGATTGCATATTATGCTCAGGTTGCACCAGCACTTAGATCAATAGGTTTTGATTTGCCAGTTTTTGTAAAATATAAAAGAGCATTTTATGGAAAAAATTCCACTGAAAAATTAGGTAAGGAGCTAGAAAAACTAAGTCAGGGTACACTAAACCAACCGCAATTATTTTCCATTTTGAGAGAACGAATGAACGCTCTTAAGATAGATGATATAACTGGAATTGGAAATGCAGAACACAAAATGAATGATTTTATTAAAGAACAATATAATAATCTGTTAAAAGGAAAACAGTCCATCGATGTAAAAAAATATTTGGGATGGCAATTTGGACGCTTTGAAAAACATAAATTCGGTCAAGAAGTTTCTTGGGCATGGTTTGATTTGGCCATTCAAACTGGAGCAACCGATTACATTAGGACTTATCAAAGACTGTACACCAAGCATTCTATACTCGGTGGAAGTTATTTTATCAATTCTCAATTATAATTGATTAATTTGACTTAATTGCATCAGATACAGCGATTTTTTCTGGATCCACAATTTCTTCATACAATTTTTCATATTGATTTACTATTAATTCTGTTGAAAAATATTTTTGAACCCGATTTCTACCATTTCTACCAAAATTCTGCCTTAATTTTTCATTATCCATCAATTTACATAATTTTTCAATTGCATCATCAAAATCATTGATCTCCCATAAGTATCCATTTTGACCATCAATACAAACTTCTGGGATGCCACCGATACGTGGAGCCCACACCGGCGTCTCACATGCCATTCCTTCAGCAATTGTAAGACCGAATGATTCATTCTCGCTTGTCGATGCAATTATTGAGGCATTAGAAAATTGTTCAGGTATATTTTTTTGTACACCGAGAAAATTTACTGAATCTTTTATTTTCAGTTCTCGTGCTCTTCGTTTTGATATTGGCCATTCAGGACCATTTCCGATGAGATTTAGCTTCCATTCGGGGTAATTTTGGACCACCTTAGCAAAAATCTCTATTAAGAGGGGAACTTGTTTGATCGGTCTGAAATTACTTGCTTGTACAATGGTCAAAGATCTTTGTGATGTAGTTGGCTTGAATTCTTCAGGATCAATAAAATCATATATTACTTTAACTGACTTACTTGGTAATTTAAAAGCATTTTCCGTCTCTAAAGCTAGATACTTGGATACACTTGTCGTAGTAGTAGTGTTTCGCAATGCAAGCGCAATTATTTCCCGATATCTGTGATCATGTCCAAGTGTATGCACATCTGATCCATGTGTGGTCACGATTGATTTTACCGCTGATATTTTGGAGGCTAAATAAGAAGAGACTGCATGGGGAATTGCGTAGTGTGAGTGAATAATGTCAATTTTCTCTGTTTTTACAATACTTGCTAACTTCGCTGCTGATTGAATAGTGAAAGGAGAACCAATCTCACTAAAAAGAGCATGAGAGACTCGATCGACCTGATGAAATGTGATATTGTTAAAATTATCATAATTTTTTAATAAAAATGGTTTTTTATAGAATAGAAAATGCACGTCATGTCCTTTATTTGCAAGCTGGATACCAAGTCGAGTTGCAATTAATCCAGATCCCCCCATTGTTGGAAATCCAGTGATTAAGATTCTCAATGCATAACCTCACAATTGTTACTCTTAAGAGATACATTCTTGAGATAAAGCAAATCGAAATCATTGAAAATTATTCCTCATGATTTCTAATTACTCAAGCCTTGGTTTGTTATTCTTTTGGGTTTACTTAAAGTAGACGTATTAACCCAATTTTTATTTAATAATTTACATTTACAAATAATTCCCCAAAGAGTCTGCTGATTTTTAAGGTATTTTTTTACTTAATATAATTATTTTGCAGTGAATAATATAATAGAGCTGTAATTTGATGATATATTGATGACTAATAGTGAAATCATAATGAGTATTTTTGCCCATCAGGATGATGAAACATTTTCCGCAGGTGGTACTTTAGCAAAATGCAATCAAGCAATTGCTATTTCTGTAACATTAGACAAAGACCGAGTAAAGGAATTTGAAAATGCCTGCAATATACTCGGTATTAAAGGAATTGAGTTAGATAATGGTAATGTATCAACTAATAATGAAAACAAAATTCGAGAAGATTTAATTTCCTTGATTCAACAATATAAACCATCGGTAATTATCACACATACTGATTTTGATTATCATTACGAACACAAGGCAGTTAGGAGAGTTGTAGAGGAAGCTGTTGAATGGGCGAGCCATACGACCGGGAAAAACCTAGCACATCAGGTATCAAGTCTCTGGGCAGCAGAAACAACAGTCTTAATCCCGTTTCCTCATGTATACATTGATATTGGGAATACAAATCAGAAGAGATTAGAAGCTATAAAATGTTATGAAACTCAATCGGAAAAGGGAGGAGCTGGTTTCTATTCAAGATTTCATAATACACGCACAATTCTTCGTGGAATACAATCAGGAGTGGATCACGCTGAAGCTTATACACAGATACCAATTTCACAATCTGGTTCATTTAAACCAGTAAAAGTGTACGAGTTATTCCCTTAGGAAATAACTAATAATTATTGCGCATAATACACTAAAGATTATACTGAGTAATATATTTTGCACATACAGCATTGAAACTGCAAAAAATAAAAGCATTAAAAATATGGGAAATATAAATTTTTGTAGATTATAGATGAATTCACTTTTAGCTGAATCATTAATTCTCAATCCTTCTACCAAAAATATCACAAAATTTATTCATACGTGAATTGATAAAATACCCATCAATAAATTAAGAATACTTAATTTTGAAGTGAAAGCATTTTTCAAATAGTATTGCAACATTTATATCTAACCAAATAATTATTAAAAATTATTCGATTGAATCGGGTTAATTTAAAAAAGTCAAAACCTAGTTGAGGAAAATGGAAAATCTTTCTATGAGATGCAGAAATCGTATATACTCGGTTGAATAATGTTTATCTTGAATAAATTATAATTTTTGGCTAATTATTGACTCTTGATAAAAAATATTTACTTACTTTCAAAAAATCTTTAGTATTAATATAATCAGTAGACGCCTTAATAACATCTTCATGTTTAGAATTTAATGCCAAAGAATAGCCAACTAAACTAAACATGTCTATATCATTTGTATGATCACCAATTGCACCAGAACGTTTCAAATCATAACCCCTCTTCATTGTGATTTGTTTTACAACCTCCGCTTTTGAAAAACTCACATTTATGCGTACTGTTCCATTAATAATCCCATCCGTTTGATTTATCCGATTTGATATTGCCAAATCGGCTCCTACGGCGTTTGCAACATTCATAGCAAATACATCAATTCCCCCACTTATCAAAATTACTTCAAATCCAGCACTTTTGAGAAGGGTTATTCCATCTTTTGCATTATCTACTAAATCTAATTTTTCAAGTGATTTTACTAGTTCTGAATAAGGTTTCCCCTTCCAAAGCTTGACATCTATCGCTGCCCATTCATCGTAGGTAATTTTACCAGAAAAAAATAATTCTGTATTCTTTTTCATCTCTTTAACTACACCAAAATGGTGGTGGACTCTCTCCCAAGCACTCTTCCCATTTGTTAATGTACCATCGACATCAACAAATATAGCTCTCATGTTTCCAGAATGATTCCTATGGTTATGAAGTGATCTATTCATGCGTTATATTATGATTTGACTAAATATTATTTTCCTTGAATTCAACTAAATTGAGGAGGGAATCTCATTCGTTCGCATTTCATGGCATTTTAATCCGGGAAGTAAAGACAAATTGATTTCCATGGCTGCTACTGGCATTTCTATTCCATAGTTTTCGATTATTCTTGGAGAGATTTCACCTATGTGCCCAACTATTTTTTGATTTATAATTATATGTGCTCCTCTTCCTGATAAGTAATAATGGGAATCTGTTGGATTTAACTCATATTCCAACTTAATCAATCTAGTTAAAGTGTCCAAAATTCCCAGCATAGTCTCGAAAGTTTCTTCTGCACCCACAAGCAATACTGAAGCCATCGTATATGTAACAACATCATTTTTTTCTTGAACAGCACATTCTCCAGTTTCAAATATTCTTTGAGGATATTCTACATGCGTATTTCGTGAAGCAAACCTGATAAGTCCTGGCAGCAATTCTGGCCGAAGTATATCACGAGCTTTACTTACTGGATTTGATAGTTCAATCCCATTGTGTTTAATCCAATCTTCTGACCTCTCAATTTTATGTGTTACTGAATTTTTATCCAAGAGACTATAGTTTAAAACTTCAACTAACCTTAAACCTATTAATATTTCACGAATAAGATTTTCATCCTCAGTTGAAGGATCTAATTTTCCAGGTGTAACAATTTGTACATCAGTAGGACCAAGTGTATTGTAATCTGCGGAAATAGCTACTTCTTCTGAAATATCTGCCCAATGGAGAATGTCATGCCTCCAAGGTGGAAACTCAACAAGTATCTGTTTATCAACTATTTTCGCGTTAAGTGTTCGTTTTTTTAATAGATCCACTATTTTCTTCTTCGTAAAATTAGTGCCAAGATATTTATTAATATCCTTAGGATCAACTGTGATTTCTTCAGGAGTCTCAAGAGGAGTTATCTCGCTTTTAGCTGAATAATCAGCTGGATAGTTTATTTTAACAGATTGAACTTTTCCTCCTCGATCTCGTAATGCTTGCACAATCACTAATAATGCAACATTAACTGCTTGATGATTCAATCCTGTTACTTCAATAAGCACATTTGAGGTATCATCTGTCACTCTACCAACATCGTCACTGTTGATAATTGGGGGCATTGATAAAACTAGTCCATTCTTATCATATAACATGGGAACTTCTTCAAAAGAATCCAAAATATGTCGGTACTCCCTTCCTTTGGGATGTTGATCAAAAATCTCGTCCACAGTTAACTCATCATCAAATTGGAGGGGTTGGAATTTGAAGTCACGTGTCACTAACTCATACTTAATTGGAGATTCTAACATATCTACGTTGTAAACTCCAATTGAAGTTCGTTTTCTTTTTCTACCATAAGAAAAATCAACTTTCTCCTGTAGTTGAATAATCTGTTTAATCAGAAAATCATCAAGCGTTAGATCTTTTACCACAGCAGCCCCAATATATGGTCTAACATTAATGAGTCCTGGGGCGACATTTACTTCAAATCCTGATGGTTCTGACTGAAGAGGTGGTAGTCCAGGTTGATTTAATCTACCCCGGATAACTCGAGCAATTCCTTCAGCACACCATAAATCAGGCCGATTACTGGTTTTAATATCAATAGCTATTTTAGTATGACCATTCTCATCAGGACCTTCAGGTTCTGAGTCAACCTCAGAGATTGTGAAAGCAAGTAATTCATTTAATTCATCGGGTGCCAAGGGAGAGTTATACCCCATTAATGAGGATATGTCCTCAATTGATATTTCGATTGAAACCATATTATATTTCCTCCAATTGAATTCCTGAAGTAACTTGCCCATCTCGAAGCCAATCGAGCTTCTGAGAGAAAAGCTCCCTAATATCAGTGATTTTATATTTTGTCATAAATAATCGGCCCACTCCGATGCCGTAGGCTAAAACGGGATAATCAATCCCAAATGGTTGGGTTACTTCAGGTCGGAAAATTCCAGATCCTCCAAATTCAACACGACCAAGAACCGGATGTTCTGCTGAAAGTTCCACTGAAGGTGTGGTGAATGGATAGTAGTCAGGTCGAAATCGTACTTTAGTAGCTCCAGCAACTTCAATTGCAAATGTCTTCAGCATTCCAAGAAGATCTCTGAAGGTAATTGAGGGATCACAGATAATTCCTTCAGTTTGATCGAATTCAATGTCATGTGTGGCATCGATTTGATCAGGTCGAAAATTTCTCGCGATTGAGAAGTATTTTGCTGGTGGATTATTAATTTTTGACATAGTTCTTGCGGATATAGAGGTACCTTGTGGCCTTAATAATAAACGGGCTGCTTTTCGTGGATCCCATCGATATCGTAATCCTTTACTACCGGTTTTCCATCCATCCTCGTGAGTCTTCGCAACATTTTTCACGTATTCCCTATCATTTAATTTACCATAGGATGGTTGTTTGATCAAGAGGATATCAGAATCCTCCCTTGACGCATGATCTTGAGCAGCAAAAAGTGCGTCAAAATTCCAAAATTCCTGTTCTATCAATGGACCTTTCATCTCTTGAAATCCAAGCCCAATTAGTTTTAATCTTAAATGATCAAGAAATTGACGATATGGATGATATCTTCCTGCATAAATCTTTCTGGGCTTTGTTGTGAGAGAATAAGGTTTGAAATTTACATCTCTCCAAGATCCATTAGCCAGCATTTGTGGAGTTAATTTTGTAACTTCTTTTTTCGACTTAATCATATCAATTTTAGTTTTGTCAATAATGAGGGAAATGGTATAAATCGAGGTTTCTTTTATTTCTATGAAACCTCTCTTTTCTAATTCATTAGACATACTACTATTAACCTGTACACCTCCATCGTTTCGTATTTTTTCGATGGTATTTTGAATATCTAGAGAAAATGAACCAGCATCGTCTGGATTAGCAATAGATACATGGCCTTTTTCTATTTTTATCAATTGTGCCTTTTTTAAGATCCCAATACCTGCAGTAAAATCGGTCTTATCTATATTTGTCTCACTACCAAGATCTTTTATATGAATAGGGCCTTTGCTTAAGACTTCAAGTATCTGTCTTTCTGACAATCCCTTCTTTGCGGCTTTCAAACCCCTTTTTGTTAATCTTCTCTCTAGTAAGGAATTCTGTTTCCTTTGGATCAGTTCAAGATCAATTAGAGTGGCGAGGCAACCTTCTACCTTTCCTCTGTCCATACCTAATTTTTGAGTTAAATCTGGAACAAGAATAGATTCAAACTCACTTATTTTTGTTAATACATTTAGGTGATCTGGAGTAAGCTCTAAATGACTCATTGTATACAACTCCTCTTGTGGCATATCCATAATTTGGATATTCTTTGTTTTATTTCTAATTTGTTAGTTTTATAAGTTATTGAAATTCCAAGGCATCGCGTCCTTATTTATTATCCGGATTTTAATATTTGTACTATTAAATATTTATGTTTTTGCACAGTGTAATGATATGATAAAAGAAAGAATTCACTAAAGGGTATAAAACTGTTATTACGATCTGGGATAAAGTAATTCAAACTTGTACATTCACAAAATTCAGTAGTTGAGCTATGCAAATACTAGAAATTCAGTATGTACTACTCTGTTTCACATGCTGCTTTTATTTTAGGAGTGTGTAATACAACAATCAGATGCTGGGATAAACAGGGACTAATCAGATGTATACTATGATAAGTTAAGTCAAACATCAACGTCATCGTAATAGATTGAAGGTAAAATTAAATTCTCTCTCTTGTGAATGATCATTCCTTTCCCCACTTCTGTATCAATAGATCTGCTTAAGGAGACAATTGTCAAATTATCAGTATCAAATTTCGCTTTACCAATATATTTGAGATATGCGCTCTTTGTTTCGTTAAGTGATAATTCATTAATTTTCCATGTTATTATTTTTTGATAACCATCTATTTCTTGTTCAATAACTCCCACATCTGTATGAACATCAATTATCTCAAAATCATTGATAATTCGGTCTTTGATTACCAAATCAGGAGGAAGTTCTTGAACAGCTTTTATCGCAAGAATCACTCCATAACCTGAAGATACAGACAAGGGCTTGACAATTTTCACAACTTCAGCCACGGTTTCATCATTGTGGTCAACTAGATTTATGATATCGCGGTAAATTTTCGGATTTTCAGCTAAATCATACTCCACCACAAATTGTGTTTTTGCTGGAACATCTATATGACTCCACGTGACCTCTGTCTCTTTTACACCGGTACTTACTTGTCCTGATGGAAGAATGGCTTCTGGACGGGAAGCTATTAATTTTAAATCATTCGGTATTTGATCTAGAATTTTCACATTTTCTACAACAGGAGTTTTGTCGTGAAATATATATTTACTTTTTACCCAGACATCGGTTCCTTCTTTGTTAATGTCCTCATAGGTATGAATAAGCGTAACATCGTTATCATCACGAATTAAGATGGTCCTCAGCATCCGTTTCTGTAGAATATACTCAATATTTGCAGATTCCTCAGGTTCGAGCTTAGGTAAGTTCCAGGTTATTTTCAACCCTCCTTCACTTTTTTCTTGGGTTCCTTTAGTAATGTCTTGCCCCGAAGTCTTTGTATCCACAATTTGAAAATCAAAAGGAATAGTTCCTCCTATTTGCACATCTGTAATTGTTGAACTATAACTGTTCGTAAAACTGCAATTAAGGGAGAGATGTGATGAAAGTGGGGCATCAACAATTGTATTGACGACTTCAGTATTATTTTCAGAACCGTCTGCTAATTTAAATGATGTAATTATCTTTGCTTCATTTTTCCGAGTTTGTTTATTCTCTTTTAAATAATCTTCTAATAATTTTTCCATTTCTACCTTATCTTCTAAATCCCCCTTAATTGTTCTTTTAAAGCCAAATGATTGGATATTTTCTGAATCAGCGATAAATGTAGGGATATCCAGATGGGGAATTTCCTCTTCAGCAGTGACCTCAATTGGTTTAACTTCTTCAAATTCACCCTTCAGTGCGTCCATAATTGATTGGTAGTTAACGCTTAATCCCAGTTCTCCTAAATATTCCTCGATCCATCTTGCGAGCCTAGTATCCTGGACTGTTGCTTGACTTAAACTATCTTGCCACATCCCTTTAACGGCAGATAAAAACTGATTCAGAGACTTAAAATCTAATTTCTTTTTTTCAAATCGTCTCTCAAATAATAGTAAAGTACCATTAAAATTGAAGGTTAATCTCTTTTGCTCAGTTTCGATTAAAATTCTAAATACTGATGAGCCCCACACAAGCTTGCCCTTGAATTCGCCAAAACTCATAAATTCACATTTTGTATTTGCTTATTTTTAATTTTACGCTACTATAATTAAAAACTTGTTTAAAATCTTGATCTCAATCAATCCTTTATTTTCAAAATAAGGTCAAATAGTTATCTTGAATTAATCATTGCATTATTTAGGCTATGGAAATATCTTATTGCTTCACAATGAATAACCTATATTTTCTTTTATTAGTATAATAACCTAGTTTAAACAGTTGTTCCTCAGCATCCAATGCAAGTCCGAGATCGTTTTTTATCACAATAATACTATAACCAATAACCATTATCGAGCAGACAAAAAATAGGAAAAAATTATAGGAAAAAAGTCCGGGTGTATAAAAGACAAAATTCCAAGACATATGCATTAGACATGCTTTCAAAAAATAAGCAAATTTATTGCTTATATTTTCAACCTGGTAAGCACCCATGCCCATCCCTACTAAGCCAGTATATAATGGATGCCCAATAAAAGTGAAACTGCCCCGAATTATTGATAATAAAGTTGCAGCAATTAAACCTGAATTTGTTAGTTCAACCCAAGCAAAGTAGAGATTTTCAATAATCGCAAAACCTGAACCAACCATAACTCCATAAACAAAACCATCCAGTAATCCATCAATTCTAATGGTTTTTACAATGATTAACAAGACAAGAGCCTTGGCTAGTTCTTCGATAATTGGAATAATCATTACAACATCAATAAATTCACCTAGTTCATAATTTATTAATAAAAAGACCAGAATACGAAACAATATAATTGTTGAAACCGAAATTACAGGGGAAATCATCCCCATACTGAATGCAAAGATGAGATTAGGGATCGGCTCTGGATCATATTTATCCAACCTATAATAGTGAAAAGCAACTAATATAGTTAATATGAGAGTTGTAATGAAAATAACCAGCAAGTTAAATAAAGGCCATTCCACCAAAATAAATCACCATCCTATCATATTAGTAAAATACAAAGACAAAAAAAAGAATTTCGCTAGAAAATTAACAGATATTTGAAATTAAACTATAAGAGTAAACTTAAATTAACACGAGAGTTACAATTGATTATGATAGAGATGATCCCAAAACACGAACTAATGAATCGATGGAGTGGTGTGAAGAGAGGTTTAGAGAGGAACAATTATGATGCCTTATTGATTCCACTAGGCATTCATTTCTACTATTTATTCGGAAAGTTAGGTCAACCAAGTGAGAGATTAATAGCTGGGATCATTCCAAGAGATTCAGATCCTTTTATAATTGCCCCTAGATTTGAAAAATCGAATATTGAATTGACAACTAATGTCAATGACATTATTGTTTGGGAAGAAACGGAATCGCCATATGATCTTGTAGCACAAGAATTTGAACAAAGAAAAATAGGTTCGAACATCGGAGTTGATCCAAAATTATGGCTAATGGAAAAGGAAAAGCTCGAAAAAGCTACGGATTATAATTATTCATCAGCACACGAATTGTTGGATTCTCTAAGATCAGTAAAAAGTGAATGGGAAATTACCCAATTAAAAGCTGCTGCAAAAGCAACTTCAAATGGGATTCTTAATTCAATATCTGAGTTAAGGGTAGGAATTACAGAATTGGAATTTTTAAAAGTAGTGCAAGAGGAGATGAGTCTGTTATCAGGAAACTCTTCATCCTTTGGAATAGTCCAGTTTGGTAAAAATTCTGCAATTCCTCACGGATCTTCTGGTAAACAGAAACTAAAAAATGATGATGTTGTATTGATTGATTGTGGCACTCCTGTTAATGGTTATCAGGGAGATATTACAATCACCGTTCCCTATGGTAAACCAAAAAATTTTGAGGAATTATATGAAATTGTATTTGATGCTAATGTAAAGGCATTTGAGGAAAATAAAGAAAATGTTCAACCCGCAATATTAGATAAAATTGCCAGAGATCATATCACTCAAGCTGGATATGGAAAATATTTTACACATCGATTAGGTCATGGATTAGGATTAGAAGTACATGAAACCCCATACATAGTTGCATCAAATCAGGTGCCTTTAATCAAGGGGAATTGTCATACAATTGAACCTGGTATATATATTCCTGGGAAATATGGCATTAGAATTGAGGATGATGTTCTTGTTAAACAGGATACTGCAGAAAGGTTATTTGATACACCCCGACACAATTTTTAATAAATAGCCAAGTATACCACTATACATAAGGGATATTGAGGACAAAGTAGAGCAAGTGAAAAATTATGGATTATTTGTTGACCTCAATAAAGGCTACTTTTTTTAAGTTGAAATTCATTATATTAACTAACAACACATGTCAATTAAATATGTTAATTTAATTTTTAAATTTTTTTTATATCTGACCTTTGTATTTCTTATTTATGTAATATTTGAGCCCTGGGATAAGCACTCTCAATATAGAATATTACTAATTACAATATTAACCTGCGTTTTCGTGATACTTATTTATTTTAATTTTTGGTATACAGAAAAAAAATATTATTCACATCTTATTGAACTATTAAATGAACAGACTTCAGATACTGATTTAATAGTTTGTCCAAACTGTACGCATATACAATCCTTTCTAACTGATAGCTGTCAAATATGTCAAAATGAGTGGATCATTTGCCCCGTATGTCAACGGCCATTTGAAAATGGTGCTTCAGTTCTGGTTTCACCTTGTTGTGGCATGGGGTTCCATCCCGCCCATTTTGAGAGTGCAATACGCGAAGACGGTCAATGCCCATTCTGTAACTCGATTGATGTGATCACTGAATCAAATTGGTAAGACTAATGAGCAAATATACTCTTTGATTAATTTTCAATGAGAAGTTTCAAAATAGATTGCTTCCATCAGGATTTTATGAGCTCTTCATTGCCAAATTCGATTGTAGGTAATGTAAAGCCCAATGAAATAGATTTTAATGTAAAGCCCAATGAAATAGATTTTAATCAAAAATCCTATCTGTGTTAACGATACCTCAAGAAAAGCATAATCATCGACC
>CAZRLL010000059.1:0-17818 GCA_964600735.1 uncultured archaeon | reverse complement strand
CACAAAGACGTATTGCTTCAAGTTTATTGAAGAAGGGACGTACTGGAATTTGGGTTGATCCTGAATCGGGATATAAAGTAGGTCTTGCCGTAACAAGAGAAGATGTTTCTAAATTAATTCATGATGGCTTGATAAAACCGAGAAAAATCAAGGGAACCAGCAGAGGAAGGGCTAGAGCTCAAAAATTCAAACGTGCAAGAGGTCAAAGGAGAGGACCTGGAAGTCGAAAAGGTACTGCAAATGCTAGATTGAGTGGAAAAACTATTTGGATGAATAAGATCCGTGCACAGAGAAAATATCTAAAGAAATTGAGAGATGAAGGTTATATCTCTGCTACAGTTTACAGAAGTCTATACACACAAGCTAAAGGTAACCTTTTTAGAAGCGTTAGATTCTTGGCTAACCATATTCGAGAGAGTGGTGTTGCAAAGAAACGAATCCCGGAGGGCAGGTAAAATGGCTCGTGGACCGATTTATAAGGTTAAATTGCGCAGAAGACGTCAGGGTAAGACAGATTTTTATCAAAGACGAGAGTTATTAAAATCTGGAAGTATCAGGTTAGTTATTCGCAGGTCTACCAAGCATATGCGATTGCAATTTGTCGAAGCTCAACCGGATGGGGATATTACTTTAGCCAACTGTTCTAGTACGCTCTTGCAAAACTACGGTTGGACATTGGGTGGAGGTAATATTCCGGCTGCTTACCTGACAGGATATATAACTGGCTTAATTGCCAAGAAGAAGGGTGTTGATAATGCGATATTGGATCTGGGTCTTCAGAGAAACAGCAAAGGAAGCCGGATATATGCAGCTTTGAAAGGTATAGTTGATGCGGGAGTACAAGTCCCTGTAAATGAGGAAATATTCCCGATTGATGAGGTAATTCATGGTTCACACATGAAAAATATTAGCTCTAATATTCAGGACTTGGATACTAAGCAGTTCAAAATCCGTTTTGCTAAGTATACAAAAGCAAAAGTAAAACCAGGAGATATATCTAAACTTGTTGATAAATCAATTAAAGCCATCGATAAGGCATTTCAGGAGGTAAATTAAATGAGTATAGAAGAATGGATCCCCAGAACTCGCCTTGGAAGAGAGGTAAAAGAAGGAAGAATCACCAGTATTGATGAGATTTTTCAAAGAGGCATTCCAATAAAGGAGTATGAGATTGTTGATACGCTCTTACCCGATCTATTAGATGAGGTAATTGAGATCAATTTAGTTCAGAAAATGAGTAGTGCAGGTCGAAAACGTCGATTTCAAGCTACCGTTGTGGTTGGAAATAAGGGGGGATACATAGGTATGGCTCAGGCAAAATTACGAGAAATTGGACCTGCAATTAGACAGGCTATTTTATTAGCTAAGATAAACATCACACCGATAAGAAGGGGATGTGGGAGTTGGGAATGTAAATGTGGTACGCCACATTCCGTTCCATTCAAATCAAATGGTAGGACTGGCTCTGTCAGAATGGAAATAATTCCAGCACCGAGGGGTACAGGTCTAGCTGCAGGAAAAGTTGCGGGAATGGTACTTACAATGGCTGGAATAAAGGATGCTTGGACTAAAACTTCAGGAGACACTCGTACAACTGCGAACTTTGCTAAAGCTACGTTTGAGGCGTTAAGGGCAACATACAACATTCTCCCACCCGCGGAGTGGCAGAGGTAATGATTATGGTCAAAAGTGAAAATAAAACATATGCAATTATTCGCCTTAGAGGGCGTGTAAACCGTAATTACAATGTTGAACACACATTGAAGTTATTACGGCTTCACAAACCAAATCATGCAGTAATTTTCCATGAAACTGAAGCATTGAACGGAATGCTTCACAAGGTAAAGGATGCGGTTACCTGGGGTGAAATCGACGCTCTAACAATAGAACATCTATTAAAGAAACGTGGAGAATTGAGTGGTAAAAATATGGTTTCAGATAAACATATCAAATCAAACACTGAATATTCAACAATTAAACAATTTTCTAAAGCTGTTTCAAAAGGTGAAATCAAAATTAAAGATATCCCAGGAATTCAACCTGTATTTCGATTAAGTCCACCCCGAAAAGGATTTAAATCATTAAAAAATCCCATTAACCGAAACGGAGATTTGGGATACCGGGGAGATACAATTATTGATTTAATTGCAAGGATGGCATAGGTGTTGAAATGACAGTACGCAGAAAAAAGAAATTACGTAGACAAAGAGGATCAAGAAGCCATGGTTGGGGCATACAAAAAGACCACAAAGGATCGGGCATGGCTGGAGGTAAAGGAAATGCAGGAGTGACCACCCATAAGTGGATTCAGACAATTAAGAAAAGTAAAGAGCTTCGTACCAAATTAATTGGCAAGTATGGTTTTAAACGACCCCAACAATTCTCAAAAAAATACAACACCCTGAATGTCAGTCATCTTGATCAGCACATTGACACTCTGGTTTCCCAAGGAAAGGCTAAATTAGAAGGAGATACTTATGAAGTAAATTTAAAAGAAGCAGGATTTACCAAACTACTTGCCCAAGGAAGTGTTACTCGAAAAATCAAGGTTTTAGTTGAAGTAGCCACGGATAGAGCAGTGTCTAAGATCGAGAATGCAGGTGGATCAGTAAATCTGCTAAAATAATCAAAAAAATTTAATTTTTACTAATTAAAAATTCTTTCCAAGTCTTTTTTTTTCTGGATACAGAATAGTGTTTATCAGGTAATAATTGGCTTAGTAACCATTGCAATTCATTTGGAATATCATAACCTGGTATCCCAAATTCAGTAGGTCCAACGATTGAAGTCACAAGGATTGTATGAATTTTGGTTAATAGTTTCATAAATGATCGATGATGTCCCGTGGTAATTAACAATGAAAAATTACCGTTTGAAGCCTGAAGATAGATAGAATTATTCATATAACTCACATTCATATTTTTAACCTCATCATTGGTTATGGTTTCAAGCATGGTTGTAATTGTGGCGATAGATGAACCTTCCATCAGTAGGGGAGAATGCATATTTTTCACCCATGAAAATGCGGGTGTACCATATTCATCAATAAGCAACAATAATGTGGGTTCATATCCTTCTCTAGCCCAATCAAATGGTCTGGAACCCAGCGTAATTATGGGGACCAAGAGAAAAATAAAGGGAAATATAAAAATTAGATACTGTTGGTTTGAGCCAATATATCTGATAACAATGGTACTTATTCCCCAAAATTGCCACGCCAACAAATGTGTAAATGCAATAGATCGGTGATACTTACTTTCTTTATTCTTTAAACTAGCTTTATACATGAGATAAGAATCTCTTGCTAATATCAGGTATAATAATGCTAGGAAGGAGAATAGTGAGATATAATAACTAGAGAATGAAACTTTTTGTTCAACAACCATTTTATCCGTTATGTTTACTCGAAATTTATCGACCCAAACAGATTGAATAAGTAATCCGAGGAAAATTGATATAAATGCCAATCCAAGAACATCGACGGTCGATCTACGAGCAATCATATGTGAGATACCAAAGGCCCAGTAGCTTATGAAAGATACAGTTACAGCAATCTGATAATACTGTACCGAGTTTTGCGTATCTCCGAGATTAACCGTTTGAATACTGATTATATGGAAGAAGATCGATACTGCAACCAAAAGCGATGCAATTCCCCAAAATCCAATGGATGGTTCTTCCCACATTTTATAAATTCTAATCAAATATAGAAAAACACCTGTAAACGTAACGAATAAGAATATATCCATGGAAATAGCTACTAAGGCTATATGAGTCATAATTATTAATGTATTTGAAATTGATCCCTTAAATTTTGTTATTATTTATTATCTGCGTGGTGGATAAAAATAATTTATCAATAATTAAATAAAACTATATAGTGATAAAAAAGTCTTATGAGAAGTCAATTATAAAGTTTAATTTATTTATTTTCTTCAAAAATGAAAACATCTTCAATTTTTACTTCAAAATATTTGGCAATTTTATAGGCTAAAATGAGTGACGGATTGTACCTCCCTTTTTCGATAGCAGAAATTGTTTGCCTTGTAACTTTGAGTATGCTGGCAACGTCTTGCTGTGTTAGATCTTGTTCTGCCCTTAGTACTTTTAGTCTGCTTCGCCAAGATACTCCATGTTCCTCAGAAGTTTTCTTTCTGCTTTTCAATCAGATCAACTCATTCGATTTTCGTGATAGACTGATATTATTACCAGTAAATAGATTATAACCAGCACTGATACGATTAGGGTAGCACCAATTTCCCATAATATCGAATCATTTAATGACCCAACTATTACAAATAAAATTCCGATAATGGAAAATAATAAAATGAAAATCGTGATAGTATCTCGTGATGCATCATTAATTGCGGTATCAGTCCTCTCATCCCTATTAAAATAATTTAGATTTAAATAAGCACCAACTAAACCGGCAAGTATCATAAGATAAAGCAAAACTGAATTTTTCACATATGTTGCGTAAATAATAATACCTACGTCAATTATAATCGCAATAATAGAAATTAAAATCCACACGAGTTTATTTGAATTATTATCTTCTTCCACAATTATCATGTATTCTCTTTTCTTATAACGTTAATTCTTGTATTTGGGAGAAATTAAAGAAATGTTAAAATTATTTTACATTTAACAATTTTTGCAAAGTATTGTTGATACTTTTATTTTACATAACACAAGTTATTCACGATATAAGTTAAGTTTATATTACATTATGTTAATAATATAATTAACATGTCTAGTCTGTCTAGTGTCGAAAAACAAAGAAAGAATTTGTTTTGGTTGTCAATGATCATGCTTGCATCAGGTGATTTTTTTTATTTTTCAGCCTTGTTATTCAGGGGTTTTATGCTTGATTTCATGCTATCGTTCTCGCCAACTTATAGCGAAGGAGATCTCTCCGATTCTGGAAAATCAATTGTCTTATTTGCAACCAGTTTGCTTGGTGTATTAATGCATTTGATCGGTTTCCTGCTTTACGCTCTCTCAAAATCGGAGCTTACTGAACAGCTTAAAATAGCAAGAATCGGGCTTATTGTATGGTTTGTCTTAGATAGTTTATCTTCATTCATCTTTGAATTCAATTATAATGTAATCTTTAATTTGGGATTTCTCGTATTGGGATTGTTTTTCCTAAGAAAGATCCATGGTCCTTAAAATGAAGTAGTTACAATCTATGAACTATTAATGGCATTATTGCTAGTTTTTGCGGTATGATCTTTAAAAATCTCTTAAGAGATATTTATTGATTCAACAATCTCTGTAGTATCGCGATTGAATATTTTTGATTCAACTTTCTCTGATATTGCTTTTACAAAGTCGGTGTAATCTTGAATTGGTCTAAACAGTATTGTTATCAGCTCAACAGCGGATAAAATTTGTAGTTCTTTATGATCATCATCACTTACTATACCTTGTATCTCCGCAAACGGGAGGAAAAAATTTCTCGCATCACTTTTCAAGGCATTTTCACGGGATTTGGTTTTCACATTTCTCCGTTTCAAAATATCTCTAATATGGGATATGATGGGAATCCTGAAGTTATTTTTTTGCCAGATGCAATAACCAATAATCCCATCTGCTACCACATTTAGATCAAAATGATTACGAGCAACGGTAAAACCGTCTCTCATCACTCCAACTCCAGTAAAATCTAATTTTGCTTCTTCACTCATTTTAATAACCTACTTAATCTTCTCCTTCTACAACTTCATCAGTTAATTTTTGTTTGATGAACTTCATGCGACTAAATGTATCACGGTCTTCTTCTTCAAGAGCAAGATCGATGAATTGCGCGGTGTTGGTCAACCTTGGTATAATTATATGATTTAAAGCATTGACTCTTCTTTTGGTACTTGAAATTTCATACGCAAGTTTTTGTAGGGTGGCGATTTTCTCTGCAAGATTGACCACAGAATATAGGTAATCTCTAAAAGCTATTACTGAGTCATCAAGTGTGATAGAAGTGAATTCTGCACCATAAAAGGGTTTGCTGAGTTTTTTACGTTTTAACGCTAATTTGGGTGTTTTCACACCCATAATACTTCTTGTAGATGCTATAAGGCTAAGAGTCTGCGGTGCTGAAAATCCGATTTCGGTAAGCATTGACATTCCCATTCTTAAACTAGCCAATTGCAATTGTGAATGAGCTTGTTCTAAAACCCCTTCTGATTCAGATTGAGCCTCTTTTACGTCTTCGAGTACATTGTAAAATTCAATAATTAAAGCATCCATTTTTTCCTTTAGTAAGTCATGCCCATGGGTAGCTAGGGTAGCTTTCTTTTTCAATTCCAATAGTTGCATTCTTGTCGGAGCGATTCCTTCAATTATTTCGCCACTCATTTTCTAATTCTGTTTTTTTATATCTGTTATTTATGTTTACGATTGTGTTATCATGTAACGCTTGAAGTTTATACTACAACCCATCGACACATAGTTATATCAAAAGCGGGTTAATAATCGTTGGGTTCCTCATAAAGACCATAAAATTGGTTAAATTAATGAAGTAGTAATTAGTTTATCTGAAAGGAGACTCCATGCAAATTTACACAAGATTTATTTTTTATCATTAGAGTATAAGAACCATTCATTTTTTAATACACGATTTTTTGTAAAATTATCGAGCCTAATAGACTTGAATTAAAACTCTAAATTTTTGGTGCATATTTTTATGGCAGAAGAAATTGACCTTGGTAAATGGTTCAAAGAAAAATTTAGTATTTTTCAAAAGAAGATAAAAGATCATTTTGATGAATACGATTTTAATAGAGCATCCATTGCCCATAATATTTCACTTACTTTAATTTTAATTATTGCGGTTACGATCAGATTATTCCCCTATCTGAAGGGATGGGATCCCACGATCAAAGCTTTCGATCCACATATGCAACTCAGGGCTGCTCATTACATATTAGATTATGGATTTATCGACTTTTTAAAATGGTGGGATACTCTTTCCTGGTATCCATATGGATCACCCAAAGGATCATCTCTATATTTTGCAGTTCCAGTTGCTATTGTTCTTGTTTATAAAATTCTAACTTTTGTAGGATTCTCAATAACTGTTGAGTTGGCAGCTTATCTAGTTCCTGTGATTTTTGGTACACTAGGAGTTTATTATTCCTACTTACTTGGTAAGGAATTGGTCTCACCTCGTGGTGGTCTGTTTTCAGCGCTAATAATGGCAGTAATACCTGCATATGTCTCCCGATCAATCGCTGGTTTTGTGGATAATGAATCAGTAGGTGTGTTGTTTACAGTCATGGCATTTTACTACTTTTCTCGTGCCTTTATTAGAGATAGTAATAAAGATGCCATATTAGCAGGTCTATCCATGGCACTACTTGGATCATCCTGGGGAGCATTTAGATTTGCTTTTGACTTAATGCCAATATATGCACTGGTAATTGTAATTACCGGCAATTTCTCAATTAGATTCCTAAGGGCATATATCACCACAATCAGCATTAGTACATTATTAATGATGATGGTACCACGTATTGGTCCACATTTCATTATAGCAACCGAGGGTCTAGCACCTGTTGGAATGATTGCATTTTTGGTTTTATATGGATTATTACTGAATTTATCTCAAGTATTAAAACCTGAATCGTTTCGTAAGGTCTTAATTGTTGGATTTCTTAGTCTAATACTACTACTAGGGGGATTATTTCTACTACTGCTATCAACTGGTTCAGTTTCAGTTATAGGTAGTAAATTTATCTCGGTATTGCTTCCCGAATCCAGAAATGCATTACCTCTAATTGATTCTGTGAGTGAGCATTTACCATTAGCATGGGGAAATCTTTACGCGAACTTATCGACGTTGCTATTTTTTATGCCATTAGGTGTGTATTTCGCGATACGCAATCCAACTGAAAGAAATCTGTTTATTCTCACTTTTGGTCTGACGACCATATATTTCAGTGGATCAATGGTTCGTTTAATGCTAATACTGGCCCCTTCAGCTGCAATTTTAACTGCACTTGCAATTGATAATCTTCTCATGCCCTTTGCTTTTGCAGCTCACGGGAGAATCAAATTGACAAAAACGACAATGACGTTACCCAGTATTGGAGGTCAAAATGCAGCAGCATCTTATCTAATAGTTTATGCATTATTAATATTCACACTTTCATCCGGTATAAACACAGCTGGAGATCTTTATTCCACCCCTGAATTAACCCCTGGAAATGACCCCAGTAACTTACTGGATGATTGGCTGCAAACATTTGCATGGATGAGAGGTCATACTAGTTTTTACTCATCCTTACCCAAAACCAATTTTGCGGGATTGGATTCTGGACAACCACCCGTTATGCTTTCGTGGTGGGATTATGGGTACTACATAACTGCCCAGGGTGATACGATTAGTTTGGTAGATAATGCCACCACAAATTCTACACAAATAGCCACCGTAGGAACCATGCTGATGTGGAATGAGACCGCTGCGATTAATTTGATGTACATGTATAATGTTCAGTATGTCCTTGTCGTACCTGCAGGAGGTCAAGTGGGACTAGGATCAGATTTGGGGAAAAGCATCTGGATGATTCGAATTTCTGCGCAATATACTCCAGAATTTGGAGTGGAAGAAGATGATTATTTTGGATCAAGTGGATACGTGAATAAGTATTATCAAAGTGTATTATACCGGTTAATGGCCTATGAGTCTCCAGACATGAATTTAGAAAGTGGAACTGGAAGTAAACCACCTTTTATCAATGATAATGCTGGTCTTGTACCGGATTTAAGAGAGAATAATGTTCCTGCTAATTCATTGTTATATTTCACTGAGGTGTTCAGAAGCAGTGGGCTGGTTCCGACAGCACCAGGAGATTTTCCTTTTATTAGAATTTTCAGAGTTGACTATCCCGATGATATTGACTTACGAGTAAATGAATTCCAGCTCACAATGTCCAAGATTAGAAATAATATGTAATTTTTACTTTTTAAAATAATAATATTACCTAGTAAATTTATTGACATCATTCATGGAATTCTATGAGTTCATTTATGAGTTTGCACTACCATTTATTTGTGAACTAATTACTTGAAAACAGAAATTGGGTGTCCGTTATGAATAATCTAATGAGTGAATAACTAAGATTCTTTTAAGATGTATACTTTTTTAACTGGTGAAAAATAAATTATAAATTGTGGAATGCATTTCTTGTGGTCCCTCATATGATTATGAAATACTTTATAGATGTTCTAGGTGTAATTTAGGATATTGTGAGAATCACATTAGTACTCACAAGTGTCAATATTCTCAATTTCAACAACAGGCCCAGCACTCTCCCATGGGCAGATGGACCTTGGATCTTTCTCAGTTAAGTCAGTATTACAGATCTCAACAAAGTAGAGAACCCACAAAAGAAGAATATGAAATGTTCCTAAGATCGAATCCCAAGGTTCTTACGTCTGGGAGAGAGAGTATTGATTTATTTGCAGGAGTATTGCTGATTGCATTTGTATTCGGATTTAGGAAAATATTGGATGATCCTAGCTCTTGGCCCTATATTGTTGCTTTAACAATTATAATCGCACCTGCGTTTATTTTGCACGAATTGGCCCATAAGTATGCAGCGATTTACTATGGTAAATATGCTAGATTTACTCTAATTCGTCAAATGGCTTACTTAACCCTCTTTTTTGGCTTTATCGGATTTGGCATCGCTGGACCAGGAGCGACGATGATATTGGGTAAATCCTCTAGCGAGGAAAATGGAAAATTCGCAGCTGCTGGTCCATTAACAAATTTTGTTCTGGCATGCATTGCTTATTTGCTTACCTACCTATTTCCCCCCACGTATATTAGTTCAATTGGCTATGATTTACATTGGGTTTTTATGCTAGCTATGTTTATTAATGCGTTTCTAGCCTTATTCAACTTAATTCCTTATAGTTTATTGGATGGTAAGAAGATAGTTGACTGGAACCGTGAGGTATGGATAATCTTGGTTGTAATTAATCTTATTGCTTTAATTGTTGCTCTACCATTAGATATGAATTGAAAAGCGAAATTATTAGAGTCTTCTATATTCTTTCAAAATAAGACAGCGAATACATGGTTGATTTAAATGATTATTGTGGTTGACCAACCGATCAACAATTTTTAATCTTCTTTCAACTGGATATGATCTAAGTGATTTAGCAATAGCTTGTGCGATGTAATTACAAGGACTCATAGCCTTTTTCTGACCTTCTGGAATAATGGTATGAGTTTTCATTGTTACTAATTATGATTTGACATTATAAACAGGTGAAAATATGAATTTGTCTAAAAAAAGAGCCTCAGGCGGGATTTGAACCCGCGACCTAGTGATTACAAGTCACTCGCTCTGCCGGGCTGAGCTACTAAGGCATTATATTTTTGGCAAAAGGTGTTTTACTTCCGCGAAGTAAGTGAACAAAATCTAAACCTTATAATTTTATAATTTTCTTTTATATTTTTTACAATTTCTTTAGTGTTCGATAAATAGATAAGAAATCAATTACTCAACCGATCAATTTAATGTATATTGACACGCATCTGGATACTCTTTGGGCCATGAATAAACAAAAACGAAGTTTTTATCATGAATCCGATAAAGGTCATGTAGATTTGAATAGGGCTCAAAAAGGAGAATTACTTGCTGGATTTTTCACAGGCTACCGTTAAGTTAAAGCTTCACAAAGTTGTATAAAATTATACATTTTGTTCCACCTAGTATGGGAGTAACGGAACCCCACCCCTTTCTGCGTATAGCATCAGGGAACTTTACTTCTCTTTTGATCAATAAAGACAGACCATGATTTTCTCGGAATTTAATCTTCAAGCCTGCATGTCTCTGTTCTTCATAGTACACAAATGTGTCAGAGAAGACTCTTTTAAGAGCAGTCAAACATGATATATCATCTTTGACAAGTAATAATAGGTAATTTTGTAATTTAAATATGTAGACTGATCATTAAAACTTAAAACTGAACTCTTAATTCCTTAATTTCAAATATGTATAAGTTTGTCCAAGATTGACAAAATTTATGGTAACAGTTCCATCACCCCACCGAAAGTCACTTTATTACTGAAAAAATGCTTCGTGACTGGCTTAAGTTTGTGTATGATCCTAAAAATAAAATCAAGAGAATCAGTAATGTAGATGATTTGGTTTCTTTGATGGATAAGAATAATCGAATTAGTAATAATACTGAACAACAAATTGGTAGTATTCTGCATCTCGAGGGAGCAACAGGTATAGATACAGAGCTGAATAGGTTGTATATTTATTATGATTGTGGGCTACGTTCAATGAGTGTAACATGGAATGAACAGAATCAATTTGCTACGGGTGCTGGTAGGGATAATGATAAAAATCGAGGATTTACTGCAGAAGGTTTGGATTTACTCGATGTTATGGAAAATCTTGGAATTATTATTGATGTATCACACCTTAATGATATGAGCTTTTGGGATGTAGTAAACAATACAAATTCCCCAATTATTGCTTCACATTCGAATCTCAGAAAATGGGCAGAGCATCCACGGAATTTAACAGATGAAATGGTTCAAACTATTGCAAATACTGGTGGAAGCATAGGGATAAATTTTTGTAAAGGATTTTTATCAACTAAAGAAAATCACTCAGCGAATCATAGATGTATTATCGAAATGATTAATCACGTAATTGAACTATCTAATATTTCTTCAGTTCACATTGGTTCAGATTTTGATGGGTGTACAATACCAGATGATATGAAAGATATTACCTCAATTACAACGATCTTCGACGAACTAGAAAGCGAATTTGCTATTGATCAGAAGGACATTGATAAAATTAAAAGAGAAAATATTATGCGTGTAATGAAAAAAGTATGGAAATAACTATTATTAAAAAATAATTTTATTTTTTGAGTAGAATTACCCCATCCCATACTCATCTCATGATATTTAATTTTATTATCAATGTGAACTCTTCATTTTTTTCCTATGATTAAGAAGCGTTTTCTGGTTCCTACTTTTAGTTTGATAACAATCGTATGCCTACCAACGTTCTTGAGTAATTTGACCGCTAAGAGAGCATGATTTTGAAAATAACATATTAATGTAATTAATTCAATGTTAAAGTCCTTACTCGTTGCTTCAGAGATAAGTTGTTTTACAAAATCGAAGCCATCCAATCCTCCCCCAATCATTTCAGATAATGATCCTCTGAAACCTCTTTCATTTTTTGAATTATTTTTATATCGTATGGAATCATATGAAGGATAATAAGGTGGATTAACCAATAACCCATCAAATTTCTCATTATGGTCTACTACATTAGATAATATTCCAAAATCGCTTTTTACCAAGGTAATCTTGTTTTGTAATTTATTCTTATTTACATTATTTCGGGCGGAGATCAGGCTTTCTTGATCAATCTCAGTCGCAACGACATTAAAATTATATTTTGCTGCAGCTATTAGTGCAATCATTGCAGAAGAACCTGTTCCGATCTCGAGTATTCTCGCATTTTTAGGTAGATAGTTTTCAGCTAATATCTTTACGTAAGCAAATCGTAAGCAAATTGCGGGAATTAATTTTCCATGGGGAACTTCTATTCTTAAATTTGCTAGATATAATGCTACTGCTTTATTATATTCAATCAGAGCTATGGGATCCCCCAGGTCGATTTTACCTCGGTCATCAATATGTTCTAGTAAATGTGGGTAGATTTTCGCAGCATCAATTATTTTTACACACCAAGGCTTGATATCAATATTTTTATCATTCTGGATATCCACAATTAATGGATGACTTATTAGTAATTTAACAATTGATTTTCCAATTCGATCTATTTATAGGAAATGTAAAATATCTCATAATTGACAGAATATGATTGAGAAGTGCTTATTCTATTACGAAAGTTCTAAAAATCGGGAGGTTTTATTGTTTTGTAATAATTATAATGTTTTACAATTATCTCAGGTGGTACATCATACCAACCACTTAATGCCCGGATTTCCTTTAATACTACATCTGTAACGTATTTTACTACCTCACGATTGTTATGCATGCCATGATAATCATCAAAATACATAGGATTACCAACAAACATTTGCACTGGTTTTCCCAACCTAGGCATTTTCGCACCGTATGGCCAAAGACCATCTGTGCCCAATAATCCAATAGGAACAACTGGTACTCTTGCCTCTAGAATCATACGTACCATTCCAGTTCTTCCCTCAAATGCCTTTCTTCGCCTCAGTATTGCCCCCTCTGGAAAGATCCCAATGCATGCCCCCCTTTTCAGAGCATTAACACATGTTTCCACGACTACTGATTTATTCTTATCTCTTGATTCAGGCACTGGTATTGTACCAACAATGTCGTTAATTTTTCCGAAAACTGGGTTAGCCCAAAGAGTTCTTTGTCTTCCTACAAATCGGACACGATGAGAATCAACTAAAAGACCCATCACAAATGCATCAACAATTGACCCGTGATTTGATGCCATTACAAAACCTTGATCTGCATCAAGTTCATTCAGGTTATCCACATTGTAAACTCGTACATCATACGTTAATTTGAGAATTGAGCGGAAAATCCCTTTAATTGCTTGATAAGCCCATTCAGATGTTTGATATGCTTTATTTTTTGGCAAACATTTCTAAATAAAATTGAAGTAAATAAAAATACAGCGCATTAAATGAAAATTACTTGGTTAATTGGTGAAAAAAAAAAATTATATTTATTGTAATTTTATTTCTATTCGATATTTTTTCATTAAAATAATGACTTCATTTAATTTCTTTTGCAGTTGTTTTAGAAGACAGTTTCAACCAATCGAAAATTTGGTATTTACATCGATTACTTTCATTGTACACCCACTTTCTGTGTTTAAATAGTCTATTAACCTATAAAATATTATGGCATTCCTTGGATAACAAGGAACGAATGGGGTATTCATTTGATTACAGGACAAAGCTGGACTGATCAGGAAATCCAATTCTTGAAAGAGAATTATCTTATGCCCAACAAAGTACTTGCACTTCATGTGAATCGAACACGTGTCGCAGTGAGGATCAAGCTTTACAAGTTGGGTATTAAGAAGGAAAGAACTAACGGGAGACTGTGGACTGCTTGAGAAATTCAATTTTTGAAAGACAATCCGAAATTATCCCACAAACAGGTTGGTAACATCTTAGATCGAAGTGAATCATCTGTTCAGGGCAAAAAACTGCAATTTGGATTTAAAATGAGAAATTTAATTATCTACTCGATTGATCTGGATTTCTTCAAAAAATGGAGCCCAGAAATGGCTTATGTTCTCGGTTTTATATATGCTGATGGTTGTATTCGACCAAATCAGTCAAAAGGAGCTGTTAGGCACTATCCTAATAGACTCCGGATTGAAATTGAGGATCATGCTCTACTTGAGGATATACGCAAAGTAATGGGAAGTAATCATCCAATTAAAGGGAGGTTTAAAATCTCAGATATCAATAATATACTTGGTTACTACTCCTACTTGTGTATTACACGCAGGGAGTTGGTTAATGATTTGATGACCTATGGCTTGATACCAAAGAAATCTAAGGTAATGCAATTTCCCAATGTACCTGTCAAGTATCTCTCGCATTTTATTCGTGGTCATTTCGATGGCGATGGACATGTGAGTGAACTAAAATCAGGTGGATTGGCTATCAATTTTTCTAGTTCGAGTAGTGATTTTCTGTAAGAGTTATATGTAGCGCTTCACAAAAGAGGAATTACATTAACTTTTAGTGATGAATCTGATGAGAAACGTACCATATATGGTTTAAGAATTCATACTAGTTATTTGAATTGGCATATATTTGCCAAATTCTTGTATGAGGATGCTACTATCTACTTGGAACGTAAACGTGCTGTTTTTCAGGGATATCTTGAAAGTCACAATAAAACTTGTTCTGATTGCGGTATCAATACAATTTTTACGAATCGTCACTATAAACGCTGTAAACATTGTATTGTCAAATATTACAAGTAGTTACTTGTGATTGCCATCCTGGATTGTTCTTTCCCTTCCATTCGATTTTTTAATAATCTATTAAAAAAAAATTTAAACTTTCTTAGATTTTGGTTTAAAACCACCCAGGAGCGAATTTGCGCTGTCCAACCATACAGAAATTGTATCCAATATTTTGACACCACGGATTTCAATTAAGATTGTAAATCCAATAGTTCCAAAAAATCCCAAGGGTCTACCAAGCCAATCATGAGCATAACCCCAAGATGTTTGGTAATCCAATCCAAAATTTTCTATAAGAATGGTGGTAATTGCAATCATTGCTGCAATTCTTAATGTGTTTCCGATAAATAAGGCAAGTAATATAATGTAAGATGATCGAACTCTATCATGAAAACTTGCCGGTGTGGCCCAGATTAGCCCAAGAAGAAGACTCCCTGCTTGCATCCCGGTACACGCGCGCACGATGAGATAATTCGATCTTGAGACATTGGTATCAATACTAATAGCAGGATATGTTGCTCTAGAAGAATCGTACAAATTGAATAAAAATAAATCAAACCCGCCCAAATCACTGAAAGAGTCTTCATAGGTAAATAATCGCGGGTGGAAACCAAACACTTCCAGAAAGAAATATGAAGTTGATGTGGTGAGCATTTCTAATCCATAATAACTCGGAAAAATATAGAGACCAACAGTAATTACAGTAGTTATGATAATCGATTTAATAGTGAAATTCCTTCTCTCAATGCCCTCTAATTTTAACAAAGGGTGTGGATTCTCTTCAGTAGGAATAAGAGACTTTGACATGTAATTACATATCAATGGAACCTTCAGTTATCTAAAAGGATTTGCTTAGACTAAAATTACTGTGAATAAATTTAATTCTAAGTAGAATTCGCTAGCAAAATTATTTCTCTTGTCGGGTGCTTTGTGATCAAACTAAGGATTTTTCCTGACATTTATTCTCTCTTTTGCCTTATTATATCTTCTTCTATCATCTTCAGTTTCAAGTCTTAGTTGTACTGCAGGCATTGGGATTCCATCTGTGGTTATTGAAACCATAGTTAGATAAGCAGATCCTGTCTGTTTTCTCTCTCCAGACCCAAGATCTTCTGTTTCAACACGCACTCCCACCTCCATACTTGATTTTCCCACGTAATTGATCCTGGCTTTTAAAATCAATAGTTCACCCACGTGAACAGGATTCAGAAAAGACATCCTATCAATGGAGGCCGTTACCACCCGGGTTCTGCAATGACGCAATGCGACTAAACCCGCAATATTATCAATTAGATTTAAAATTGTTCCTCCATTTACATTTCCCAATTCGATATGACCATCCTTCCATGATGGATTGGAATGACTAGGCATCATTAAAAGGGCTGTTTCTAATTCACTTTCTCTAGGAGTTTTTTCCTTTATCATGAACTTATTCTGACTAATGGATTTAACTTTCTATCTATTATTACAATTATTTATTAGGGTCTAGTTCTGAAGATATTTGGGAGAAATGAAAATGGTAAGATTGAGAACTCTACTTGGTGCTATTATTATGACTGGACTAATCACACTAAATAGTTCTCTAGGAGGAGAATTACATTCTATACTCGTTGATATGGAAGCGGTTGGTTCTGATGCAACTAGTGATAGTGGGGACACCATAGATATTAACAGAGCCTACATGGGTGATACAAATAATTATTTGCACTTTATCGTCGTTTATGAGACACTATATGATTGGGGTGGTTTTGCAAACGTCACCATTCGTAATTCAAATGGCGAAGTATATCTGATCATGGCTTTCATTATGAATAATGAACCCATGTTATTACTGACCCTAGCACCATCATTGGAAGATCCCATAAATGTAAATGAGAGTCTATATTTTGTTGACCATAGTAAAGCGGGTCGTGTGACCTTCAATTATACAGAAATTGCATTTTATATTAATTGGGAAGATATTGGGGGAAAGGGTTCGGTTGACGTAATATTTTGGACTGGATTACCCAGTTACACTTTTTACGACAGAATGCCGGACACAGGATTTATAACGTATTCAGGTGTTAATAATGTAGACACAGAGGGATATATTGATGAAGATGACTCAGTACAAACTAGTACAAATGAAACAATAATTAATTCTACAACAATCACATCAGCTAATTCAAAGGATATAACTGACGTGGACGATTATTGGAATACAACTTATAATAATGACCAAGAAACTACAAGCGATAATACAAATAGACTAAGAGTAGATTTTCCAATGAGTCATATCTTTGTAATTGCTCTTCTAGCAGTTTACATAATTCAAAAGAGAGTAGGTAAAAAATAAGAAAAGACAGGCCCACCCGGATTTGAACCGAGGTCAACAGGACCAAAACCTGCTATGATTGCCTCTACACCATGGGCCTAGTAATTAAGAAAACGAGGTAGTCAGTTTCCTAATTTAGAATAATATTATTGATTTTTATTAATTATGATTGCGTCTTAATTTCCGTTTTAACTATTTAAGTAACAACGAATATCCATGTAAAATATTCGCTGGCACCCTAGAATAACTGAAATCAAAATAATTAATTTTCTTGTACCCAAGCAGGTAATTCACATCTAAGTGGTTTATCTACTCGATAACCCAGGGCATATTGTCCCTGCATTAATTCTTGGATTTGATCAGTTCCCTCATAGATCCGGGCTCCCCTTGCATTTCTCCACATGCGTTCAACTGGATACTCACTCGAAAAACCATAGGCTCCATGTACCTGAATGGAATCATCTGTACATTGAGAAGCTACATTCGTGGCAAACCATTTTGCCATCGCTGTTTC
>CAZRLL010000058.1:8829-17847 GCA_964600735.1 uncultured archaeon | reverse complement strand
TAGTGCAGGAGCACCACGGTGTTCACACTTCGTTGCACAAGTACCAACAATATCATACATTTGATAGTTATCCCCATGTACCTCAATTAAGAAGTATATGGTTGTTCCGTCATGAGCTACCTTTACATGAGCATCATAACTACCAGTTCCAGCTTCACGAGCTGGTTTTAAAGTGATATCTACATCATCAATATCCGCCCAATCATCAGATGCCCCATCAATAGTTATGGCGATATCATCCAAATCTTTGGCAGTATATTCTACCTCTGCTGCAGTAGCAAAGACTGTTGTTGTCATGAAGCCAATCAGTACGATAGCTAAAACAAATTTTATTTTCATTGGTTATCCCTTATTAATTTTGATTCTTGACATTACTAATAATAGTATAGTAACATCGAGATAATCGAAATATATAGCATTAATATAAAAATCCACACGTCATCTCAATTACTTGCAACTTGTAGAAATAGGTTCTATTTTGTAATTTTCAGATGATCTAACTACACTACGTAGTAAATCACAAAAAATGTATCGAATATTGAAAATTTCAATACTCCGATTTTTCAAAATATGCTTATATTGCTTAACAATAATGCTGGTATTCCGAATAATTAAAATTCGCCTCCATCAATAAAATTAACAGCAATCAATCCGAGTAATAGTAAAAATAAATTATAAACCATAAATAATGGGTATATGTCCAACAAAATCATAAAAACATGGCTAAGTGCTTATATATGAAATTGTAAATGATGTGTTGGAATTTAACTATTTCACCTAATATTAATATTACTACCATAGTTTTTGTCGCAAGTACGAATGAAGCATTAAAAGTATTGGTATGAAGCGTAATTACGGGATTAGATAAAGATCTGAGACGAATAAGCGATAATATAACAAATATTATGGAAAATAATTAAAAATGACAATAATTGACAAAAAATACAAAATATTATATAAATAAAATTAAAACAAAATTAAAATAATATATTTCACAATACAATCTTGCGGAGTGATCGAGTAGCACAGGTTCCTTGTGAATCAGGAAAGTCCAGCTTCATTTGAGAAACAGGTATCAGAGCAATCTGAATAGATGAGAATCTAACTCTGGGTATAGCAACGTACGTCTCCTTGAGGGATCTGGAACGAGTCAGAGCTGTGAACAATCGAAACAGGGTTCAATAATGCTTCTCAACTAGAACCCGGGTACGAGCATAGATAAATGCTACGATGGAAAATGCAGAAATTCATGCGTCCTAACAAAAGCTGGCTTATGAATCACACCGCAATTTTTATTTCTTTAGTTGGTCCAAGTAGTATTCCTGTACTTCAATAACTTCAGTTGAGTCCTTGCATTTTGCATAGGCATCCAGCCGTTCCTGGTTTATATCAAGGAACGTTTTACCCCAGCGATAAATATTAAGCAAATCTTCAGCCTGTTCATTTTCTCCAAGAATCCATAGTGATGCTGCGACTGCTTCCATACATGTTAATTTTGTAGGTTTGCCATAATTCATTGGGTTTGCTGCCATCAAAAATGGTAGAGCTCTAGGATTACCAAATGAAAAAATCCGATCCTCCTGCCGGATTTGATTCCAACTACCATCTATAACTGAAATTCCAGCATAGTCAGTAATTTGTCTATCTTGGGGTGAGAGAGCTTTTTGCGTGAAAGGTGAAAGTAGGATGGATTTTTTAATCAAACTTGGTTTAATTTTTTGTACCTTACCAAATTTAATCATCCTGCTTCCTGTGCACTTACTTTTATCACATTGGTCAAGATGGATAATATTGATTAACAACAATACCACATTTATTTACTAATTACATTAAGGTGAGTATTTTGCAATTGTAAGATAATGATGAGAATTTAAAAAAAATGAGAATAGTTAATGCAAGAGATATCAGTTTGATTCATATTAAATTTCTAATTTTGGACTGAAAAAATTAAATTTTTATTGAATACAAGAAAAACTAAGAGTTAATCGATTTTAATTGATTTCTTTTTTTAGTTGCGAACGATTATTCATAGTCAATGCAAAAAATCTTTTAGAATAGTTATTATTATGTAATCAGATAAGGGAAAAAGTGTCTATTGTCTAGTACAAAACAACCAATCAAACTAATTTTCGCGGGTTTAGATAAGGCTGGTAAGACTACAATCTACAAGGCAACCATGGAAGAAATGAGTGTCCATGAGCTACAGAGCCAAAGACCAACTAGGGGGATCGAACGGCACTCACACGACTATCTTGACACTGACTTTCAGGTATGGGATCTTGGGGGCCAACTTAATTACCGGGAAACATATTTATCGAAACCAGAAGTATTTAATCAGACTAAGGCTATGATATTTGTTTGTGATATACAGGATACTAACCGTATAGATGAAGCTTATGAGTACTACGTTGATATTCTGAATATTTTGGTGAATGTTGACCCATTACCAAAATTATACGTTCTTTTCCACAAATTTGATCCAGAACTAGCAGGACAACTCAAAGCACATTTTTACCGAGCGACTCGTTTATTCAGGAAAGCTGATAAGGTTACGCGACATAAATTCAAAGGTTATGCAACCAGTATTTACGCAAATACTATTGATCTAGCAGTAAAAAGGATATTATTCGAGAATTTTGAGGATTACAAGGAACCTACTGCCCGATTGAGAGCAAAACCAAAAGGAAAAATCACCGAAGAGGAAGCGACAGTACCCACACCTTCTGCTGCACCTGCAACAGAAACGGCTGTATCTTCCGCAACACCTTTAACAGAAACACCCGCACCTTCTGCAGCACCTATAACTGAAACGGTTACACCTTCTCCTGTTACTGCATCAGCTACTCCAACCTCAACCCCTGCACCGGTTACTGAACCTGTTGTTGAAACCTCTCTAACTGAGAGCGAAGAAACCTTAGCTACTGAAGTTGTCGAGGAGGAACCTGACGAAGCAACAATTGATCAAGCACTCGAAGAAGCTACACCAACAGATTTAATGGATTTGTCAGAAGATGTTGTGAATAAATTAACCGCAATTATTAATACGAGGATGAAGGAATCCGAGGAGATTGTAGCTTTATCAATATTGTCAACCACTGGGGAGCAATCCTTAGCTATTGGTAAGACAGAGATGGATTACGACAGACTTTCCACCCTGAAGGAAGTAGTTTCCACGATGAATCCCAAGCAATTCTTTAAAGATCTTACAGATATAGAATACCGGGGATTAGGTCACTTCTCGTTGGCTGATTTTGATATTTATTTTGCCAGAGCATCGGATGAGTACGCAATTGCGGTATTAGCTACTGATGTATCAACAGCTATGTTACAGAATGCCCAGCGTATCGTGAGATCAATTCGACAAGGTCTTGGTATGGTACCTGATACTGATGAGGAAGAAGAAGAAAAAATGGATAAGGAGAAACCAAAAGGGAAGAAAGACTTGGTTGCAGATCTCAGGAATAGATTGAAAGCATTATCTGGTCTAGATGAGATATAAGTGAGAATTGGATGGATCGAGCAAAATTTGTGCATAATACATTGAAAAATTTACTTCAATCCTCCACACAAATTGCCTTAAGAGATGGGCAAATCACAACAGACGAAGCGAAATTACTGAAAATACTTGCTGAAAAACTGGTTAATATTGAGCATGAAATCTTATCAATTGTCGACATATTAGATGAAGAATTAGATGAGGAGAAAATTGATAAACGAGTGAGATTGGTTGCTCGAGATATACTTCCATCCTTAACCCAAGTCGCAGAAAAAGATGGTATCATAACTTCTGATGAAGCAGCAATATTAGCAAGAGTATTAAGCGAAATTATGTAGGTAAGTGACAATTTTGTTAATCGCCGGCGATATTGGTGGAACGAAGACTTATCTTGCTCTGTATCTAAATCAAAGTATCAAGGCCAGTACGCCAATTGTAGAATCAACCTTTACCAACAGTAATTTCAATGATTTCTATGAAATCTTGAATTCATTTGTATCCTCAATTAATGGGGATATAACAAAAATTTGCCTCGGTGTCGCAGGACCTGTAATTGATGGAGAAGTAAAACTAACAAATATTAACTGGACAATCAGTGAAAAGCGACTAAAATCTGATTATAATTTTGGAAAGGTAAAGTTGCTAAATGATTTAGAGGCACTAGCATATTATATTCCACATTTAAATCAAGATGATTTCGTCGAAATTCAACCTGGTAAATTTAAGCAAAATCATAATATTGTAGTTATTGGCATCGGGACTGGATTGGGCGAGGCATTCCTAACCTGGAATGACCAAAATTATGATATTCATCACTCTGAGGGGGGACATTCAGATTTTTCACCAAAAAATGATGAAGAAGTACGATTACTACAGTTTTTAATCAATAAATATGATTATGTAAATGTCGAGAGTGTTTGTTCAGCTATTGGTATTTGTAATATCTACCTTTACCTAAAAAACTCGGTAAAAATGCAAATTAATGATGAATTACAGGATATAATAAAAAATTCGACTGATCCCTCAAAAATTATCATTCAAGATGCTACAAGCAAGATTCCTTCAAAAATATGTAGCAAAACATTGGAAATATTTGTGTCGATACTAGCAACTGAAATCGGAAATTTTGCCTTAAAACTTATTCCTTCATCTGGAGTTTATCTTGGGGGGGGTATTCCGAATAAAATCGTCAAATTACTGAAAAAAGAATCCTTTCTAAGAATCTTAAAAGATAAAGGAAAAATGAGTCATCTATTAGATCAATTCCCAATTAGGGTAATTTTAAATTCAAGATCTGGTCTGTATGGTAGTGCTTATTGTTGTGTGAGAAATTTATGATATAAAAAAACGAATTAATTTGATTATATTTCTAAAAAGTAATCCATATGAAAATATAAATAATTTAAAAATATCATCTTGAATTTATTAGTATGGGTGAATTAAGATTAATTACCAAATACATTGTGTAGCTGCTTGTATATTTTATTCTTTTGATTTTTTTGCAGGTCCGTTTGTTTCAATCAATAATTACAAATTAATCTAATGTTTCTTATAACGAACACGCTGTTCTACTTGAGTCATTCTTTTAAACACTTGATCTGATTTTAAATTAATCTTCTCATACCCTTCAATAAATGATTTAAATGCATTTTCATGGAATTGGGGATGTGAACTCTCTAGAATATGTTTTAAAACCAAAATATCAACTCCTTGATCCTCAATATGGCCAGAAATGAATCCCAATCCGAAATCGATCAAATAAATTTTCCCTTCAGCAAGAATTATATTAGAGGTGGTTAAATCTCCATGAATAATATTTGCTTGGTGTAATTTTGCAACCATTTCCCCTATGGATGGAAAGAAAGTTTCGATGGTTTTTTTGTCTAAATGATATTTTATTGATTCACCTTCAATTTTCTGCATCACAATGACCCAGTTTTTCTTGTCTACATCCAGAATAAATGGTACATTTACTCCTGCTTCTTTTGCAGCAATTAATAATCTCGTTTCTTGTATTGTCCTATTTTTTCTCAAAGTCAGATCAATCTTTGGTGATCGATATTTTTTCTCAAAGCGATGTTTTGATATCACTGACATGCCAAGATATTTTCCCACACTTATTCTAGCCTCTGCACCCATGGCAATTACAGTATCAGTAGTTGGGTATTCCAATGGGAGCTTACTCATAATTATTCTTAAATGAACTTATAAAAAAAATGTTCGTTTAGTTTATTAGTTTTCCTTAAGTCAAGAAATTATATTTTAAATTTTTCAAGTTTTACAAGTTTTTTATTCCACTCTTCAAAATCTTCGAAATTGGGGTAATTTTTTGCATGATATTGAATCTCACGGGCATATGACAGCGTTTTCCTTAATGCTAGTAGTACTCTTGGTTTATACCAGCCCTTTAAAGCACGATTTACAACATTAATTTTTTCCTCTGGATTACTGATGATTGTTAGAATATCGTCTTGTTGAAGAATTTTCTTCCCCATTAACCAATCAAATGTTTTAAATCCAAATTTATTAACAAATTTCACAATTGCAATTCCCCAAGCATGAAGAACACCATACTCCTTCCAAATCCATTTATTATAATCCCACAACACTTTTTCTGAGTTTTCATTCTTATCAATTGCAGTTGAAATATGCCTTCCTGCTTTAATCCCAGAAATGATCGCGGGTCCATGACCTTCACCATTTAGAGGATTCACCAAGGCTGCCGCATCCCCCACTGCAATAAATCCGTTGTGTACACAGCTTGGTAGGGGTAATCTTGCGGGAATTTGATCTCCTTGACTTTTAATAATTTCGGCATTTGGGAATTTTCTTTTACGAACTTTTTCATTAATCTCCTTTATATTTTTCCCCATGTTTGATGGGTACATCATATAACCAAGTCCGATATTTAATTCTTTTTCCCCTCGGGTGAAATACCAGTAATAACCCGGCATAACATCGCTTATTTCGGGTTCGTAAGTTAAATATAACCCATTTTGATACTGGTGTGGTTCTTTTGTTCGGATAATTTCTCTATAAGCAACCAGCATCTCATGCTTTGGGATTTTACGGGGAAATTTTTCACACATTGATTCTGGTAATCGACCTCTAACAACACCAGAAGACCCGGACGCATCTACAACGAAAGATGAATTAAGGGTAATTTCACCTTCATCCTTTGATATGCACATTAATCCTGTTACCTGATCATCAACTACCAAAACTTCCTTTACTCTGGTATCAGAGAATATTCTGACATTTTCATACTCATCTAAACTATCAATCAATGCTTGTCCATAATTTAACCTATCAACAGTGGCTGAGCCAGAACCCAATACAATTTTATTCTTGGATTTGGATCCTATTAATTCGACTTTATCACAGATAACCAGTAATTCTTTTTTTGCCATGCTAGGTTTTGGTAAGCCTATCATCTTGTAAGCTAAATCTGTATATACTGGTGCAAGAGCATCCCCACATACTTTGTCACCAATTAAATTTCGTGGTTTTCTATCGATCAGGATTACACTTTTACCTAGCTTACCAAGTGTAAACGCAACAGATACACCAGCTGGTCCTCCTCCCACGACTGTTACATCAGAATGATATTTATTTCCCACAATCACACGTAATAATAATTTGTTTTTTAATTTTAGTTTTGAAGCAATAAAATCATGTAGTGTATAGATTTTATAGGAATAATTCGTACCTATTATTCATTGTCTTGAACCTTAAAGACCCGGTCAATATAGCCATCCATGTCTGCTAATTCTATTCGTTCTCGGATTGAAGCATTTCTTCGATTTAGTTCATCCCAAAGGTTAAGTTTAGCCTTTAACTCTTCTTGTTGATATTGTACTTTAACATCTAGATGATGTAAATCATAATCTATTACAGTAATTTCAGCTTGATTTAATTGCTTCATAGCAGCATTTGCATCACCCTCGATTAAGGAAAACTTGGCTTGGAGCAACAATACTTCAACGAGTAAATTAAATGACTTTTGCTCTTGAGCAATCTCATATAATTCAGCTAGGTGATACTTCAATTCATCTAATACTTCTCCCTCCTGATAGCTCCAAAGTTCAGCAATCAACAAATCACATAAGTTAAGATTAGCCATTACACTGAGCTCATGATCAATAATATCACTGTTAACAATTTCATCAAATATCTTCTGTGCTTTAATTTTTTCCACAATTCGACTATGATTTTTATGGACCAGAGCTTTAGCAAGATTAAATTTTAATTTAATATGTTGGTCTTGGGTCTTATCACTAATATTACTTAGCATTTTCAGGAAATATTTAGCTTGTTTAAGAGAATTCATTTCTAGTTTTATTTGAATTAAGTTGAATAGGGTGTCGACAGAATCAAAATCATCACCAATCTTAATATACATTGATAGACTACGCTGAAAATTATCTAGAGCCGTTTTTAAATCCCCTTTATTGTGATATACTTTACCAATTTTGTTTAATCCATCTGCCAATCCGTATTTATTATCAAGGTTAGACAATATTTTGATGTTCTGCTGAAAATAATCAAGCGCGATCTTATATTCTCCCTTTAAAACATAGATTTCTCCTATGGATTTTAATGTCCAAGCAGACATTAATTTATCATCTAATTGTTCAAAATTCTTCAAGCATGTCTCGTAGGACGATAATGCAAGACTTAAATTTCCTTTTTTATAATTAGCAAAAGCGACCTGAAGTGACGTCCAACCAGATTCTTTAACGTCTCCAACCTCATTATGTATATCTATACTCTTTTTGAAATAACTGAATGCAAGATCAAAATTCCCAATGTTTATGTGTATTTTACCCATTAATTGCTTTATTTTTCCTATTTCGGTCTGATAATTTAGATCCATTACCGAATTTAATGCAAGATTGAGGTAGTATAATGCTAAATCATACTGTCCTTTCTCAAGATATATTCTACCGATTGAATCATGAAGTAAATATAATTCTTTTTCTTCGACTTTATCAATATTTATTAATCCCAGCTTTTCGTGATAATAACTCAGGGCTAAGTTATATTGACCTAATTCCTGATAGACTGTACCAACAGTTGATAGTAATTCTAAGATGAAATAGTAATTTTTATATTTTTGAAATAATTGTAAGCTTGTAATTAATTCAGGTAAAGATTTTTCAAAGAGGGATTCATTTTGATATAATAAACCCTTTGTAAAAACTAACAATCCCTCCCAGTAATCGGTTTTAATCGTTTTCTTTGAAACTAAATTTAATAGCAATTCTGCCTGTTCTACAGTTTTTTTTGCATCTCCAAACTCATTTAATTTATATAATAATCCAGCTTTAACACTAGTTGCCCCAAATTCATGTATCCAATTTTCATTATTTCTACTGGTTTGAATTGTATTATTTATCAGTAATAATCCATCAGATAGATCTCCTTTTTGTAATAAGATACTTCCTTTGTATATTTCACCCATTACATGCTCTTCGGAAGAAAGGGATACTATCTCTGTTAATGCTTCATCTAGTTTACCC
>CAZRLL010000058.1:0-8729 GCA_964600735.1 uncultured archaeon | reverse complement strand
ACCTCCAAAGTGAACTATATGACCTTTTTGGCCGTTTATATTGTGAATCTAGACGGACGCTCTATGGTAAGCCAAATTTACCAATCAGATGTCGTAGTTCCAGATAAAGTTATTTCAGCTGGATTAATGACAATATTAGATGAATTTACACATGAATGGTCATATACAGAGGGTGTAATAGAAAAAAGTATTCAAGTAGAGAGCTTATGCTATCACATTAAAAAATTTGGTGACTTTTCGGTTGTACTTGTAGATCAATCGTTAAATGAAAACCAACGAATGAATCTTGTACAGATTATTGGTTGGAAGTTTTTGAGAATGTATGGAGAGGAAGATATCCTAAATTGGAGGGGACATTCAGACAAATTTACAGAATTTATTGAAACAATTAATGAAATACTCAGGGAACACAATGTTCAGGCATCATTTTCAACTGTGAGCCCGCGCAGGAAACTTTCTACTGCTGATATATTTGAATTAAATCAATCTCTTCAATCTGTAGCAGTAGTCATTTTGGCACTAGAAAAAGCAACCGTATCAGAAATCGCTGAAGAAAGTAATCACGATATAGGAATTACTGAAAATTATCTTGATGAGTTGTATTCCCAGGGATTTTTGACTAAAGAGATATCTGATGGCGAATTGTATTATAAATCAATAATTTAAATAGAGAAAAAAGATCATTTATGAATAACGTACGGATTTTGCGTGGAAGTACTGATCACCCTTGAAAATTAATTTGGATAACATACCACGATCAACAAAACTGTTCAAAACGTCATCAATTTGGGATAAGTTCCTTCGGTTTAATTGATTTGCCACATCTTGCGCTGTTGCCTGTTCCAATTCGCTATTTTCTTGGCATTCCAGAAATGCCATGGCAATCTCAAGCTCTTCATCATTTAATTCTGCTCTAATATCAAAACTTAGGATGCTTTCAAGCGAGTTATCAATTTGGTTGAAGAAATTTTCAAGAGCTTTATTCACAAAGTCAATCATGTTATAGATGTGTCTTTCTTTTTTAACATAATCATAGTTTAAATACCTCTTAATTGCGTTATAATAAGATTCCTCCAGCTGAAACTCAGTCTTTTTATGAGTTTCAACAATACAATATCTCACTGCTTCAGCAAAGGATTGAAATTGTCTTTCCTCAATAATAGTCATAAATATATCAGCCATCTGAGGTTTAAGATCAACTCTCAGATCTATTGAACCATCGGCCTTCTTTCTTGTAAGTTTTTTAGACATATAATATCATCTAATAAAATCGCATACTTATGCGATTCCTATAATTGTTGGAGTTAAGATTAATAAGAACAGCTTTTCATAAAAACGTGATGAAGATAATTCTTTGTCACTCATATAAGGGTGGGTCTGGTAAAACTCTTTTCAGTATCAATGTAGCAAATGCCTTAACAACAAATTTTGATAAAAAAGTTTTACTCATTGAATCAGATTTCTCAATGGCTGCGTTTAAGAGCATTTTCACTGAATTTAAACCCGATATGTTCCTAAATGATTTTTTAAATTCCCAAGAAGATGATTTGGACAAGTATATCTATCCAGATACCCAAGCAAAACTTGGTATTATTTTTTGTGACTTTAAATTTAGAGCTCGTGATAAAGTGCATGGTAGTGACCAAAATTGGTTTATTCAGATGAAACAGCAAATTAATCGCGCCCTTGAAAAGTTGGATTATGATTATGTAATTTTTGATATTACACCAGGTATGCATTTTTTTGCGATTAATATTATTTCAATCACTCAAGAGATATTTTTGATGGCAAGACCCGATGTCCAAAATCTGCATGGAATAGGCGTTTTATTGGATAAAATTTATTCCAAAACAATACAGCTTAGCAGTCAGAAAATAAATTTAAGGATAATATTTAATCAAATCCCAATAATAGGAAAGATCGACCGCTTATTATCTGAATGGTCAAATCAATTAAAGGTGCAGTATCAATTTCTTGAAAATATCCATCATTTTTATTATGAACCTGAAACCAGTTATAACACAGCAATAGAGAAATTTGTATTGCCAAAAAATGATCCCACGTTTGCCCGAATTAAAGAATTTGTCAAAGATAATCTAATATAAATGATTAATAAACTGATAATTACAACAAGTATCAATGTAATTTGTTTCTTGTGAAGTCCGAATTACTTTCCTAATAATCACACTATGGGATAATAAAATTAACGTATCAGAATTTGAATGGTTCAGCAATTAATTCCTCACATACCTGCCATAATTTTGTTTGCACTTCTATATCATAAGAAATTGGCCTTGATTTACCTTCAGACGCATCTTGAAGGAAATATTTGCCAGTTACACCTTTTAATTCAGGGGAGGTAGCTGCATATATAGTGCTGATCGATCCTTGTTCCACAGGTAAGGCACGAGCTATCACTTGAGGAGATCTTTTGGGATTAAGATTAGTGTCAATCAAACCTGGGTGAACAACGTTTACTTTTATCCCTTTGTCTCTTAGCTGACGCGCTAATCTGTAACCAAATAATAGATTGCAAAGTTTTGACTGGGCATAGATGGGAATGAGGCTAAAAGCTTTTTCAGCCTGAAGATTGTCAAAGTCCAGTTCCTCTGCATGGAGTTGTGATGCTACTAGAATAATACGCTTGTAGTCCGAATTTTGAACTAAATCCAATAATAATGAAGTACCAAGAAAATATGCAAGTTGATTGACTGCGAAAGTCATCTCGTATCCGTCCTCAGATATCTCATGGGTATGCATCTGGACTCCTGCATTATTTATTATTACATCAATTTTATCATATTTCTTATGAATTTGATCACTCATATGACGTATCTGCTTAAATGAAGATAAATCAGCGAGAATCATACTAATTTTCTCACTTTTGGCTTTGGTTTTTACCTCGTCAACGGCCTTTTTGGTTTTATCAGGATTTCGACCATGCATAATGACATGGGCATTGTCCTTAATCACTAAATTAGTCGATTTCATAATTGAATATTTATGAAAATAAATTTTCTTCATACAAAATTGAAGATTTCAGAAGTTCGTCAGATTGAAATAACCATTTATCAATTATTTCAATAAGAGTATTATTGCGAAGTATCAAAATTTGGTGTTTTGTCTTTCTTAAAACGAGTATGGATGAATTCGCTAATTTTTTATTGAGTTCTAGTGAATCACTGAATGGAATGACACTGTCTTTTTCACCAGCAATTATCAATACAGGATGAGTAATTCCTTCCTCATCTATCTGCCAGGAGGATATTGTCTCATTAAGTATTTTTTTGTGTGTATCCATTTGAATACGACGAAATCGAATGATTCCAGCTTTTACTAGTTTTCTATCAACATCATTAAATGTAAGGGCTGGAGCAACGATACAAAGAAAATCAATTAAAATTTTTGCCAATTTCGATGGTGCTAGCTTTCCAAAATTAACAAATAACCTACCCAATGTAGGCATGGAATAGTTACCAGATGCAGATATGAGGAATAATCTATCAATGAGCTCAGGAAAATCCTTTGCCATTTGTAATGCAATTGCGGTAGAAAGTGAGCTGGCAATAATATTTATTTTTTGGTTCTTTGGAATCAGAGCAGATACTACTTGAAAGATATCATAAGAAAAATCTTTGATCTCCCAGGCAATATATTCAGATGGTGCATCAGATTCACCATGACCTCTCAAATCACATGCAATTATGTTTAATATATCTGAGTATCTTGATATTATTGATGAATAATCCTGTAAAGTTCCCAAATACCCATGTAATAAGAGTAATGTTTGTTTACTTGGATCAATATCCGTATATTCGGTATGGATATTATAACCATTTTGTAAAGAAGAAGCAGAATTATGATGTCTTGGATAGACTGTAAAGGTTTCACTATTAATAGATGACATAAATGATCACTGGAATTAATAAATTCCAATATAGATGATATGAACTTACTGTTCAACTAGTACTAGAGGTATAACATACTTAAAAAGCTTAGCAAATTATTGAAATTGATTAAAACAATTATAGCTATAATTGGAAATCGGTATATGAAATTATTACGGTTTCCGATACCCTAGCACGATGACAATGCTCCCCACTAATCCAAGTTTATAATTTGTTAAAAACCCTGCCTTTTCAAAGAAATTTTTCAATTCTACTGGTGAATGAAATCTTGAATATGTCTCTTCTAGAAGTCGGAAAGGTGCTTTTCCTTTAGTATTGATAATTACAGCCAATTTCCCTAATATTGACATCAATCTTCCTACGTATATATCGATAAGAAAAGATAAACGCGTAGCTCTTCTCCCCATTTCTAGCATCATCAATCTTCCTCGTGGTCTGATTATTCTATAATGTTCCGCGAGAGTCATTGGATAATTGACAAAATGCCTACCAACAAACCCTGAAAATCCCCCATCGAATGATGCCTTTCTAAATGGAGTTTTTGCTGCGTCAGAGATTATTAAATTCATCAAGCCAATCTCATAAATTTCACGATTTTTCGCAAACTTCAACATTGATAAAGATATATCTATTCCGATTACAAAGCATCCTGGTTTTTGTCTATGCAATTCGTTTGCAAGATGACCAGTCCCAGCTCCAATATCAATCCAGCGAAGCAATTTGGATCTTTTTGTATCTTCAGGTATGACATTCTTTATTGCTAAATATCTAAATTGTCTATCAGTTCCTAAAGACATAAAATTATTAATTAAATCGTATGATCTTGATAATAGATCAAAGTCCTCTTGTACAATTTTCGCATATTGTTTATCTGTCGAGGACATGATTGAGGTTAAATTTTTCCAAATAAGAACTAAAGCATTGTCTAAAGGATATTTTTTTCGTTTTTTTAATACTTGAATGGTTTCAAATATCATTAATGAAAACAAGATAAAAAATTCGATTAACTCCCTAAGTTAAAAGATCTTAAAAACTCCTCAAATGACAATTTGAGAAACAATTTGTTTGATTTGAATTAGGATAATAATAAATCAATGGGAATTGTTTTGTTTCCTATTTAGTAAATGCAGATTATATTGAGCAATGATCTTTATACAATGATAAATATATTGTGAAAATATACTTAAGTAAGCTAATGCAATATTCAATCATCAACAAGTTGATTGCCAAGGGATATTATAATGAGGCTTTAAAAGAAATTGATGGACAAAAATCGGAGGAAATTAATAGAGCATATGCCTTAAAAAGTCGTATTGCAGAATTAAATGGTAGATTTTTGGAAGCTCGCAATTTAGCTGAAGAAGCTATAACAAGAAGTGAGAGCATTAAAGATAATATTGGAATGATAGAAGGATTAATTGCCAAGACTTACTGCTTATGGAGATTATTTGAATTCCCTGAAGCTATAAAAACAGTAGAATATGGATTAGAATTATTAGGTAGCCAACAAAATTCAGACAAAATAATAAGTCTCTTACTAAAAGGATCATTGCTAAATCTTTTGGGTTTAATTTTTTGGAAATTAAATAAATTGGATAAAGCAATGAATAAATTTGAAGAAAGCCTTGGTATTCGCAACAACCTTGAAAATTTAAGTGATATTAGTTATACTTTGAACAATATCGGAAATACTTACTTATCCCAAAATAATTTTGATTTGGCAAATTTTTATTATGAAAAAAGTTATAAAATTAGAAATGATCTTTGCTACGATCCTGGTATTGCTGCCTCATTCAATAGTTTTGGACGATTAAATGATTCTAAAAGAGAATTTGAAACAGCTCAAAATTACCATTTTAAGTCTTTAGATCTTTGGAAAAAAGTTGGTAATCAGCAATTTATTGCTAAATCATTTAGATTCATCGGAAACCATTATTTGATTAGAAAGGAATACAAACTAGCTTTGAGTCATTTTGAAAGGGGTTTGAGGATATTTGATGAAATTAAAAATAAAATTGATTCAGAAGTCACACAAAAAATGATTAATTCGATAGCGCAATAGATAAGCACACTCATGTAAGGAACAATATTGTATGAAGAATATTGAATTAACATGGTTTAAAGAACAATTCGATCAGGTTAATCAAAACAATGTCCTTCTAAGCTACAGCCAAAAAATCTCAAATATTTCAATACAAAAATTTTTACAAATATATAAGCAACATGCCAAAACGATGTGGTTAAGCGAAGAAAATCGAGCTTCGTTTGCAGGGGTCGGAAAATCAATAGAGTTTAAAGCGAATGGTCCAAAAAAGTTCAAAATCATTAATTCAGAAATCACTAGATTGTTCAAAAATACAATAATAGATGATCACATTGTACCGAAAGAAATTGGACCGAAAGTATTTGGTGGATTCTCATTTTCAAATTCTATATCAAATGACGAATTTTGGTCTCATTTTGGATCTGCTTATTTCATATTGCCAAAAATTCAACTAAGCCATATTCAGGATGAAAGTTGGATCACAATTAATTTGAATGTCAATAATTCTAACAAGAACAAGGAACTTAGTAAGATTCAAGATCTTATCGATTTGGTAAAAATTCATTCCGAAACAAGACCATCGGATAACTTCAATTCATACCTGACAAATCAACTTATGGATTATGAAAATTGGAATGGATTGATTAACAAAGCCATTGTTATGATAAAAAATCAAGATATTAAGAAAATTGTTCTTTGTAGAAGATGTCTAATAACAGGCCAAAATAATATCGATACGCTAAATGTGCTTTTAAAGTTACACCACAACTACCCTGAATGCTTTAGTTTTCTTTTTGAACCGGAAATAAACAATTCATTCCTGGGTGCAACTCCCGAACTCTTGGTAGAAGTTAACAATACAATGTTGGTTACAAGTTCTCTTGCAGGATCATATCCTAGAGGCCGTACTAAGCAAGAAGATATCAAATTGGGAATAGACTTGTTAAATGATCCAAAAGAATTAAGTGAACATCAAATTGTGATTGACCAACTAACAACTAAATTAGCTTTTGTCAGTAGTAATATACATTCTGCGACAGATCCAATACTTATGAAGCTGAATAATATTCAACATTTGAAAACAGAGATTACAGCTGAAATAAAGCAAAATATTAACATAATCGATATAATTGAAAAATTACATCCAACTCCTGCTGTCGGTGGAGAACCACTAGAAAAAGCAAGACAAATAATTGAGGAATTTGAGGGTAATGTAAGAGGATGGTATGCGGGACCGATTGGTTGGATAGACCGTTTTGGTGACGGTGTATTTGCCGTAGCAATCAGATCAGCAATTTGTAAGGATGAAAAAATGATTCTGTACGCAGGAGCAGGAATTGTTGAAAACTCATTCCCACTGAAAGAATGGGATGAAACCCAGTTGAAGTTCAAACCATTATTAGGTGCATTGGATATTGATTTGTAATTATTATGAATTTTTTATCCAGCCAATTACACATTAAGTGTTTTCAATCTCCAAAAATAAGAAGTATAAATAAAACTACCACTTAATGGTAAATTGGGTCCAGGAAAAAGATTACAAAGAAATTACCTACCACAAAGCTGAAGGCATAGCTAGAATAGCTTTCAATAGACCTGAAATGAGAAATGCATTCACTCCATTAACAAATGATGAATTGATTGAAGCTTTCATGGATGCTTGGTATGATGAGCAAATTGGAGTAGTTTTATTTACTGGAAATGGACCATCATCAAAAGACGGAAAATATGCCTTTAGTTCTGGTGGGGATCAGACTGTTCGAGGAGATGCGGGTTATTTGGATAAAGGTGGTAGCCGTGCAAGATTGAATGTTTTGGAGTTACAGAGAATTATTCGATTTATGCCAAAACCAGTCATTGCTCTTGTAGCAGGATATGCAATTGGTGGTGGACATGTATTACATATTATATGTGATTTGACGATCGCTGCAGATAATGCAATTTTTGGCCAGACTGGACCAATTGTGGGATCTTTTGATGCAGGCCTTGGTGCAAACTATCTGGCTGATATTATAGGTCAAAAAAAAGCAAGAGAAATTTGGTACCTTTGTAAACAATACGATTCCGAAGAAGCTTTGGAAATGGGACTAGTAAATAAAATTGTGCCAATCGACAAGTTAGAGGAGGAAGGAATTGATTGGGCTAGAAAGATCTTGTCGATGAGCCCATTCGCAATCAAATCAATGAAAGCATCATTTAATGCAGCAATTGATGGACAAATTGGAATCCAAAACTTAGCTGGTCATATGACCCAATTGTTCTACATGACTGAAGAAGGACAAGAAGGTAGAAATGCATATATTGAAAAAAGAAAACCTAATTTCAAAAAATTTCCTTGGAGAGCCTAAATGATCGAATACATTGAATTTTATTGTTTATATGAATGTCATTTAAGAAAGGTGCGATTGTAAGGATTAAAGTCAAGAAGTCGGCAACCAAAATGTAACATCAATCGTATTCAAACCCATACTAATCTCTATATCTACAACTAATAAATGAATTAACAATTTAATTTAAATCGAGATGCGACGGAACAAATTAAAATTGAAATTTTATATGCCTTAGAACAAAAAAATTTTGCTCAATTTTAGATTTGACTGGTTATGAGCTATCTAGCGGCGTATATGCTCGGATTGATACGCTTGGTAAACTGGAACGGTATAATGAGGCACTTGTGTTGATAGCCCAAGTGATTAGTGATTTATCATATCATAATAACAAAAAGTAAATACAACAATAAATCACAATATCCTCTTTATAATAAAGTACACCATAAT
>CAZRLL010000057.1:0-18730 GCA_964600735.1 uncultured archaeon | reverse complement strand
GAGGAATTCGATGTAAACCAAAGGACTAATCTACTAGAATTAAAATAGTTATTGTTTTATATTATTACTAGCTTATTACTATTGACGTTTATTGAGCAATGATGACAAGATAAACTATGAAATTAAAAAAGGGAACTATAAAAACGCCCTTAAATTGATTGAAAAGAAATTAGAGAGCGCTGGAAGTAATAACTTTCATTTGAAATTATCGAAATGTCAAATATATAATAAACTTGGAAGATACAATATTTGTATTGAATTTATCAATAAAATTCTGATAAATCTAGAAGATAAAATACTTATTATTGATTTCAATAATGAAAAATCCAAAGCTCTAGGAGAGTTAGGAAGATTAGCCGATGGATTGGAAATTATAAAACAGAATGAAGAATTGATAATGGATGTTGAAAGCAGAAAAGAAACTAAGACACGCATTGCAGTCTTAAACGATATAAAAGGAATTTTAAAATTAAGACAGGGGAGTTTCGATGATGCCCAAAATTACCTCTTAATAGCTTTAAGGATTAGAAAAGAGCTAAAAAATAAAATTGACATTGCTTTATCTGAAAAAAACATGGGTAATTTATATTTGAATAGAGGTGAATTAGATAAAGCATTAACTAAATATCAACAAAGTCTTGCTCTCTACAAAGAACTTGGTTATCAGCAAGATATCGCATTGGTGCTAAATAATATCGGTGAAATTTTTAAACTTGAAGGAAACTACGAGGAGGCGATTCAAAACTATCGTAAAAGCAATAAAATTTTGACAAAGATAGGAAACAGACTTCACATTATCGGGAATTTATACAATTTAATTTCAGTATCCATACTAAATAACGACCTGAATGGAGGAGAGAAATACTTTCAATCGATGGAAGAATATGCTCACCAATCAACAAATTTTGTCATTAATCAAGTATATAGAATGTCAAAAGGGTTGATCTATAAAGAAAGTAAGAGAACAATTAACCGTGCAAAAGCACAGGTAATTTTTGGGAAGATTGTCAACGAAGAAGTAATTTTTAATGAAATTACAGAACAGGCGATGATACATTTATCAGAGTTATTACAGTCTGAGTTAAAATGGACTGGAGAAGAAGAGGTTTTTGATGAGATCAAAGAGTTAGCCATGAAAATTTCAAATATTGCAGAGGTACAGGTAAATTGGAATTTATTGGCAGAATCATTCTTTTTACGTTCGAAATTAGCATTATTGGATCTTGATCTCGAAAAAACACAAGAATTAATAGAAAGAGCACAAAAAATTGCTATTGACAAAGGACTTACTGTACTTGCGCAGAAAATATCAAATGAATATGACGATTTCTTAGATGCTCAGGATCAATGGATTGAATTAAAAAACCGTAACATCCCATTAAAAGAACGATTATCTTATATTGATATTAGCGAGATTTTAACCCGATTAATTCATAAAAGTCAGGAAGCAATTTTGGAGACTAATCCTGAAATTCCTATTTTATTCTTGATAACTAAGGTAGAATCAGGTATGAAAGTATATTCTAAACAATTCAAGGATTACAAAATAAATGAGGACCTACTTTCTGGCTTATTATCTGCAATTCAGACATTGAGTAATAATATATTCAGGGGAGGTATAATTCAAAGAATAAAGCATAACGAATTCACCATTATCTTTAATTATTACCACAACGTATTATATAGTTACGCCTTTACTGGTCCATCTTATTGGGCTTTGGAAAAACTTGATAAAACTATCACATTGCTGAATAAGGACAATAAAACTGAGGAAATGATTTCGAGAGAATTTGTAAATTTATCTAAAAATGAAGAAAACTATATTGATGGCTTAATTCAAGGAATATTTAATTAATACTATAAATCCGATCTACTATCTTTATATGTTCCGAACACTTGCCAGAATAGTTTTTTTCGACGATCGATCATATAATTAGCTAATCGATCAATAATTGCTCCTTCTTCCCGAGTAATTACTTTATCTGCCACAGCAGTATTATAGGCTTTATGAATTAGATTTTCCTTCAGCTTTTCTAATTCCAATTCTTCTACGTCTGTAATCACATCATCTTCCAATGCGTCTTTTAATGCATTGTCATAAATTTCAGCGTCAACTTCAAGGTGCTGTAATATTTCAAATTCATCTTTACTAATTTTACCATCCTGCCAAGCAACCTCACTGGAATGAATTAGAGCAAAGTTTATATCGTGTTTTAGTTTTATTTCTATTTCTTGGAGTGATTGTTTCAATATTAATCGATTATCCTCTTTTGACGAAATATCTTTACGAGTAAAAGCATAAATCAATCCATATATACTATGTTTCTCACTTAATTTTGGATTAAGCTCATCTCCACTTATGATAAAATCAATGTGCAAATCGGGATTTATGCAATAACTTTTGATTTTTCCGATCATTAGTTTATTACTATCTAAAATTGGAAATTTCATTATCTCTGTAAATTTATTTTCATTTTCTCCGATACCATCCAAATCCAATGTCGTTTTCAAAGTGTCTTTACTTACATTTAGATGAAGGTTTTCTTTTACTCTTGAGATTGTAGCGATCGGCACTAATGGATCAATGTCAGGTCTTAAACCCCTATCCTCCAACCATTCTTCTAATCTAGATCCACCTATAACGAACTTAGTTAGAATTAATTTTTCATCAAAGACAGCATCAACTATTCGCCCAATCCTTTCCCCATCCTTATCAATAACGGATTTGTCCTTAAGCCCCTCATAAGAACAACGAATTTCAATTTGCATATTTATTCAATAATTGGTAAAATCTTATTGCATTTAAATAATTTCGGATTCTCCGACTTCTATCAAACAGCTGTAATGAATGAAAAATTGCATAAAAAATATTAAATCGGAACCCTCGATAATTTTAAGCAATTATAAATAAGTATTAAGAATGTTAGAATCAAGATGGTTTGAATATGTTAAGAGTTGCTCAAATTGGTATCGGTGGTTGGGGTAAGAATCATGCAAGAGTTCTAAATCAATTGGATGCTCTTGGAGCAATATGCGATATAGATCTGAAGCGGTGTAAAGAATTTAGTAATCTGTATGGAATTAATTGTTATGACTCAATTGATGAATTGTTAAAAAATGAAGATATTGATGCAGCAATAATTGCGACGCCCACATCCAGTCATGCAAAAATCGCTTCCGAATTTATAAACAGTGGAAAGCATGTTTTTGTGGAGAAACCCTTGACATATAGTTCCAGTGATGGTGAACATTTACTTCAGCTTGCACGAAAAAATAATGTAGTCCTTACATGTGGATATATTGAGAGATTCAATCCAGCTGTGATGAAATTGAAAGATCTTGTCAGCTCGCATAAATATGGTGATTTAATCATGCTTGAATTTCATAGGGAAAATCGAATGCCGTTACACATAAAAGATGCTGGTATTATTTATGACACCTCAGTTCATGACATTGATACAGCGAATTGGCTATTTGATGATATCCCTGAAACAGTATATGCGAAATCTGGGAGGATTCGGCATGAACACGAAGATTTTGCCACCATTATGTTAGGGTTCAAAAATAATCAAGTTGCTATAATCTCATCAAATTGGATAACTCCGACTCGGGTAAGAACATTTAATGCAGTACTCACTGAAGCGATAATTTCTGGTGACTTTATATCAAAAAAAGTAAAAATTGAAACAGAACAAGGAACAAATATCCCTAGACCCTCATTGGAAGAACCATTATTGCTTGAAATTAAAACTTTTCTTGATGCAATTGAGGGTAATGGTGAACTCATTGTGAAAGCAATTGATGCTGTTAATGTTACAAAAATTGCTGAAGCTGCATTAATATCTAGTAGAGAAGGGAAGCCAATTAAATTAAATTTATAAGATAAAAAAATTGCAAAAATATTTTTTAATTTTCAGCAAGACAAAAATAATCTGAGGTTGGCGTTTTAGTTTCAAATAATTTTTTCGTATCTCAAACTCAATTAACGTTTTAAATCATGGGAATCCCGATTTTGAGATGATCAAACTTCACTAATTCTATTTTTCTCTAATATTCATAGACTCCAATAGCTGATCGTTTTTAATAGGTTTCTTTGATTTACTATAAGTTCTAATTCTTTATTCTCAATGTCTATAGCTAAGCATAGCATCGTGTACAACTAGATTCCTCTAATTCTAAAGTCACATGGTGCTTGATTTTGCAGTAATATCGATTTTAATTTATGAGTTACGTATAAATACACGGATGAAAATTTAATTGTGTTTTCGATATTTTAATATTAAACTAATTATACTAATTATGAATAAAGTTTATTTAGAAAGTTGGAGTTTGCATTCAATACCTGCATCTCCAATTAACCGATTTTCTGGCATTCACTTATTGGATCAATTTAGGCAACATTCACAGATAAGTTGGTCTTCATATGATGAATCAAAATTATTGTTTTGTATACTTAAAAACTCTCAATACTTAGATTATTTCTGTGAAAACCTGCTGAAAATGTTGAGAAAAATATCGATCAATGAAATAATATGTTTATCTATCCTTGATATTCCAATTATTAAAGTGGAGATCTTTGATTTGGAATGGAAGCACGGTCCTTGTGCATCAAGAGCTTTGGTGACCTGGGATATTACAAATGGTCAATTTGCTTCATTATTATGTAAGAAAAAAATCTGCTATTCTAGTAAGAGATGGCAAACAGTAATTGAGGATATAGTTGGTTATGAAATTTCTGCAAATCTAACTTGTAAGGCAAAACTCGGAAACGAAAATTGTATCTACTAAACTCTAATTTAGTAAATCAGACTGCACTTAAATAGCACTTTTTGCTTTGTCTCACATTAATTTTTTCAAGGTCACTGTTAATTTATTTGAAATTACATAATTATGATTATTAACCTGATATGGCATATATTACATTTTTTTATGGAATAATACAATCAAACTAGAATAAAGCATAATTCAATTGATTCATCTGATTTTACCCACATTTAACTATTAGGTGTAGAAAGGTTTATATATTTTACAGTCTATTGTAAATATAAGTAAAATTTGTGTAAGTTACAGTTTAATAACCATCCAGTTAATGACCCTGTAATTAAATCTCATAGTTCAAAAAACGGAATTATAAGGTTTAAATACAGATTAAATGGTGTTATTAGTAAATATCTGAAATTTTACTTGTAGGACAAGGAGAAAAACATTATGGCAGTTTCTACCAAAAATTTCAAGTTATTTGCTCGGAAAATTCGATTTCATTTTCCATTTGTTGGGAAAGAGTTCAATAAAAATGCTGATTGGTCAGCACCTTACAAAATTGAAAAGAGGGTCGAAGCACTTCTTCACAATCAAATGAAATCACATCAAAGGATTCTCGACCCAGTAGCGAGTTACATTAAACCGTTCTAGAAAATATAATGGAGGATTTAAATGACAATCAAAATTATTCCAAAAATTAATTTACATCAGGAAATTTCAGTAAATGAGTTCAAAAAGAAGTTTGAATTATTGAAGTCGAAAATTATGATTAATCTAATAGGTAAAATCATGTAGGTGATATTATGTTTCAACGGTGCAGTAAATTCTTTTATGTGACTGAAATCAGAGAAAAAACAAATGAAGAGACAAATTTTAGAATTTGTTGGTTGTTACACAATAAGTTTAAGATAAAAAGTAGTTGAGAGTATTATTATGAGTGAGAAAACTGAAAATACAAAAGAAAAAGACAGTTTAGAGGACGAATTAACCAAAATTAAACAAGAGATGAGTGATATCAAAGACTTACTAAAATCTCAAAGAACTGAAGGATATGATGAGGACAATGAGGAATTATTCATCAATGGTGACCCTGATCGGCCTAGAAAACCTCGTAGACCTAGAGCACCCCGTAGACCGAGTCATCCAAGGAGGACTCGTAGATTTAGCGTTCAACTTGATCCTGAAGACTATCAGGATTACGATGTTGATCTAGACAGACTAGATGCAGTCTCAGATACGCTGGGTGATTATTTGCAGACGGTTTTCCAAGGAGTTTCTGAAAATTTACGAAATTCTGTTGGTCAGATGTCGCGAGGATTTCGTGCTATTGATTTGAATGTTACAAAAGAAGCCCAAAAAGTCGCTCAACATGAATTAACTAGGGTTAAAAGATCCTTAAAGCAACAAGAAAGACATCTTAAAAGGGAAATGCACAGAGCTGGTAAAGATCTTAAGGGCTATGGCACTTCAATTATTTATAAAAAATTGGAAGGTGAAGAATTGATTAATTTCTATGAAACAGCACCTGGAATAGTTAGTGCCATTTCAGATGCCCGACGATTGAAATTGTTGAAAGAGTTGGAAAAACAACCACTTTATCAGGGGGATTTATCAGACAAGACCGATATAAAGGGAGGAACCTTCAAACACCACATGGATGGATTAATAGAGGCTAAATATGTTCATCAAGAAAAAACACGTGGAAGATATTTAATCACCCAGCTGGGTATGGAAGCACTAAAGTTAGCAGAGATGTTGTATAGACGATATACATTTGAGACGAAAAAAGAAAAGGGAGAAGAATTTGAAGTAGATCTAGATGAGGAAGCAATTGATGTTGATCTAGAATTTGATAATGACTTGGAGGACATTGATATCGAAATGGATGAACAGAATACTGAGGGAGCAGCAGAAGTTAATGATGAAGAAACTCAAGATTTAGGTAAAGAGGAGAATTGATTATGAAAATAAAATATGAAAATATCAAACTGACTGGAAAAGGCTTTTTTGCTGAGGAAAATCAGGAATGGTTGGATGACAACTTGAAGATCGTCTCACCAGGTGTTGAATTTCATGAAGTGATCTATGATGATATCGATAAGCAATATCGAATCGGCTGGTTGGTAATGGGGAAGTTATGCGTGATAGCAGATTTCACTACACATACAGAAAAGGGGATGGTTGGACGTTCAGTTGAGGATAATCTAATTTACAGTTTGATTTATGATCCGAAAGATAAATTGAAAGAATATGTTTCTGAGGATTTGCAGGAGGTTAGTTTGGAAAAATCACAAAAATTATTGAAAAAGTATTTTGTGGAGGGTACCAAGCTAACTGGTAATATTCAACTGGATAAAGAAGATGAAGATGATGTATTAGTAATAATATCAATCAGCTCGCACCTAGTATTTGTACAAAATGTTGATGCAAGTATCCGAGTTGGCTCTAGCGAAGTTATGGTGTTGAGCAAGAAAGAATCCCGGGACAAATTAACAATAATTAGTCAAGAAGATGGGATATTACACATTGGTGAAGATAAATCAATCTCAATAGGCGGAAACAAAATTATCATTAACGGTAAAGATTTTTCTCCTGAGAAGATTGTAAAAACCGTCTCAAATGCGCTATCCAATGCATTATACAACATCAATTTTGACTTTAAGTAATTAAGATGATACCTTATTGAAATCGTGGAAAAACGGCATAAAGGAGGAGAGAAATCTCCTCCTTATCTCACACCTTTTTGTTTCACTTTAGTTAATATAATCATTTAGAACGACAAATACATTTTGCTAATATAACGAAGATGGATTACTATTATACTGCTTATTTATAAGAGCAGCTATTTTGTTGAGCTAGCATTTTAATATCAATCGTTATGATACTATTTAGGGAAAAACGAAAGAAGGAAAATGGTTGAGTTAAAAATTGTCAAAAGCTCTACGGAAGATTTTGCGCAGGGAATAGCCCGTGTATCCAAGTCATTAATGGAGAAATACCATTACAAATATGATGAGATAATTGAAATTATTGCAAACAAAAGGACTGGTGCCAGAATTCGTCCATTTAATATGGAAGGCAAAGGAGGTGAAATCTATGATGAGAATTCAATCATGTTGGATGGATTGATCAGAACCTCAATTGGTGCGACAATTGATTCAGTTGTACGAATTGATAAAACGATATCACAAAATGCAAAACGAGTCGTAATTGCTCCTCTGAATCCAACTATCGCTTCGATTGACCTCCCTAGTTATAAATTTAATGTTCTTATCGGCACACCAATTACAGATTTTGATGTAGTTGCGATTAGAACTTCTGACATCAATATTGACGATCAACCATTGCTAGAAAATATTAAACTTCATGAGACGGAACAACGATTTGAAAAAAAGGATGTTGATGAAAATTTAGTTTCTACAGATATTCGACCTGATGTTCTGGGTGAATTGCGTTTTGTAGTTTTAGAAACAAATCCATCTGATATTGTAGTAATTGATGAAAACACTGAATTTATCCTAGAAAAATCCCTACCCCCTACACTAAAATCATCCACCGGAAATATCACTTACGATGATATTGGCGGATATCACCGCGTGATTCAAAGACTGCATGAACTTGTAGTTATCCCACTTAGAAATCCAGAATTGTTTCATGAGTTAAATATTGACTTTCCCAAAGGAGTATTAATTACTGGACCCTCTGGTATTGGTAAGACTTTACTTGCAAGAGCCGTGGCTACTGAATCTGGTGCTTATATCGTTCAAGTTCATGCGTCTCAAATAGTTAGCGGACAGTTTGGTGAAGCGGAAAAGCGATTACGCAAGTATTTCAGAGAAGCTCTATCGAATTCTCCAGCAATAATAATTATTGATGATTTGAATACCGTTGCTCCAGAAAGAAATCCAATGACTACGACAGAATTATCGAGGAGGCTTACTGCTGAATTCTTACAGCAGATTGACAACATTCCCTCGACTGAACCAATTTTGCTAATTGCAACATCGAACGATCCCAATCAGTTAGACGTCGGATTTAGAAGACCTGGAAGATTTGACCATGAAATTAATCTGAGCCCACCTGATAGAAACGAGAGAGAAGAAATACTTAGGGTAAAAACACGAGGCGTTCCGCTGCATCAAAGTACTGACCTTGCAGAATTGGGTATGAGAACCAAGGGTTATTCAGGTGCAGATCTTAATATGTTGGTAAAAGAATCAGCATTGGCATCAATTCGTAGAATTCTTCCTAAAATTGATGCATCAAAAAAGATACCCCTCACGATTTTGCAGACGTTAACATTAAGACATAAAGATTTCAACGAAGCGTTAAAACTTATCAATCCCTCAGCAATGAGAGAAATTTTTACAGATATTCCAGATGTTACTTGGGATGATATTGGAGGATTAGCTGATGTAAAACAGGAAATAGTAGAATCGGTTGAATGGCCAATCAAAAATCCCCAAATATTTGAAAATATTGGTGTAAACCCCCCCAATGGAGTTCTATTGTTCGGTCCACCTGGTTCAGGTAAAACTTTATTGGCTCAAGCAATTGCAAATGTAACACAGAGTAATTTTATTGCAATTCGAGGACCAGAATTAAATTCCAAGTGGTTTGGTGAGACGGAGAGAGCCATTCGAGAGGTATTTCGTAAAGCAAGAGAGATATCACCGAGTATAATATTCTTTGATGAAATTGATTCAATGATACGTATACGTGGATCAAGCAGTGCGGAGCCTTGGATTGACAGAATGATCAACCAGTTTCTCACCGAGATGGATGGTATCGACAAACGCAACCAAGTCTTGGTTATTGGGGCTACTAATCGTCCGGAATTGCTGGATCCAGCCATCCTTAGACCAGGTAGATTTGACCGTTTGATTTATGTCCCAGTACCAGATAGATTGGCAAGGATAGAGATTTTTAATGTTCACACACAAAGAATGACTCTAGGAGATGATGTTAACATAGAGGAATTGACCAATAAAACTGATTATTATGTAGGTGCTGATATTGAGAATCTTTGTCGTGAGGCTGCGATAATTTGTTTGCGAGAAAATTTAAAAAACACGGAGGTATCTCGTAAGCATTTCATGACTGCACTTGAAAAATCCCAGCCTACTATGTCCAAGAGGACGACTGATTATTTTGATAATTTATCTCAAAATCTTAGAGGTAGTATAACCCAAAGGGATCAGATGGATAAAGGATTCTTTGAATAGAGATTAATACCAGCGAATTAAGGTTCTTATTTCCTCCAGTGCTTTTGGCAATGACATGCTTTTGATCTGTTTTGAGGCAATCGTATCATGATTGTAATCTAGATCCAGTATTTCCAATTTTTTGCACTCTTGCAAAGGTGTTAGATCTAATTCTGATAATCGGTTATCTTCTAGAACTATTCGAAATAGGAATAATAGATTCTTCAATGGTGATAAATCAATTTGAGTCAAGAAATTTGAACTTATCGATAATATTTCCATTTTGATACAGCTTGATAACGGTTGTAGGTTGATTTCTGTAATTTCATTATCATTTAGGAACAATTCAGAAAATTTCAAGCATTCAGCAAGTGGAGATAGATCTACCCTTTTCAGGTGATTATCGTGCAAATAAAGTGCTTTCAATGATAATAATGATGATAAGGGTTTAAGATCAATCGTACCCAATTTATTATTAGACAAAGATATTACTGAAATTGAGGCTAGATTTTCCAGATGTTTTAGATTGATATGCGAAAGTTTGTTATCGTGTAAATAGATTTCTTCCAACTTATGACAATTGAATATCGGTTTTAGGTCAATTTTCAATAGTTCATTGTTATTCAAACCGATAATCTCAAGGTTCGTCATGTTCATAATGGGGGAAAGATCGACTGATTGTATGAAATTGTGGCTAATGGAGATCTGGTTCATTGAAATCAGAGATTCCAATGGTTGAAGATCAATTTTGTTTAATTCATTCCTGTCCAATTTGAGTGTTTTCAGGTTTCTACAATTCTTTAACGGATAAAGCGAGATTTCTGTTAAATTGTTATTCTGTAACTCGAGAGCATTTAAATCATAACATGCCATCAAAGGGCTCAAATCTAGGTTTTTTAAGCTATTGTTAAAAATTTCCAATCTTTTCAAATTAGAATGATTATTTAACGATTTAAGATCTAATTGATCAATATCGTTATCATTCAATATGACTACTTCCAGTGAGTAGATATGTTCCAAGGGTGTTAGATCGAGTTGTCTTATTTCATTATACGAAAGATTTATCCATTCTAAGCCTGTGCATTGTGAGATTGGCGATAAATCTATCTTGACAAGATGATTATTAAATAAGTATAGCTCCTTTAGATAATAGCAATTTTTAATGGATTTTAGTTCAATGTTTGTTAGGCGATTTTCATATAGAGAAAGTGATTCCAGCTCTTTACAGTTTTCTAAGGGTACAAGATCAATCTTTTCAATTTTATTTTTATGAAGATGTAGATTTTTTATTGATTTACAATTCTTCAAGGGTGACAGGTCAATGTTTTTGATCTGGTTTGAATATGCAAATAGTGATTTGAAGTAAGTTTTGTTATTTAAACATGCTAAGTCAACTTCCGAAATCAAATTATTATAGATCGAAATTGTTTCCAACTTCTCGCAATTCTTGAGAGGTTGTAAATCGATATTCTCAATTCGATTATTATGGAGGAATAATTTCTGTACACTCTTCAGTTTCTCGAATGGGCGTAAATCGATTTCTGTCAGACCATTATTATATAAGGATAAGTACTGTAGATTGTGGTTAGAGGATAATGGTTGCAGATCAATTTTGGTGATTTTGTTGTTACCTAGATTCAACACTGCAAGATTTTGAGAATTCTCTAATGGATTTAAATCGATACTAGATAGTTTGTTGGAATCGAGCATGACCTCGTACAAGTAGAATTTATCCTCAATAGGTGATAAATCAATTTTCTCGAGATCATTATTTGCAAGATAAAGTCCTTGAAGGAAGTCACAATTACTAATTGAACCCAGAGTAATCGTGGATAATTTGTTATTTTGAAGATATAAAAACTTTAAATCACTGAAATTTTCAAGTTTTGAGAGATCTATGGTGACGAGATCGTTTCCTGACAACGAAATTATTTCTAGTTTCAAGCAATTTGCTAATCGATTGAGATCGATGAATGTAATTTGATTGCGATCGAACCAGAGTTGTTCCAAATTTGCACAAGCAGAAAGTGGTGTTAGGTCAATAAATTTTAAATTATTATTGCTTAAATCTAACTCTTTTAAATTTTCACACTTGCTAATTTCCGATAAATCAATAGAAATCAAGTCCTCCCCGGCTATTGTGAGGGTTTCAATTTCATTACTGAATGATCTTATGAAAGGAGATTGATCGCTTGTTATTCCAGTAATTTCGATATTTTCTACTTGTGTTGTGTATTTAGCTTCAAATTTATCATTTACTGCCGATTTTTCTGGTGTAATTGTACTACTAGACTTACTATCGCCCTCCTTTTTTGTAAGCCATTTTTTAAACAATTTGTTTTGCCTTCTAATTTATTATCACGATAATATATTAAATAATATTTTTCTAGAATTCATTCAAACAACAATTTTATTCCACAATACTCAAGATTTTATTACTCTTTAATTAAAATACCTAGCTGGTAGGCTAGAGATAAATTACACTTCATTAGTAATAATTGAAATTAAATTCAGATAAATTGCACTTAATTAATAATTATTCAATTTAAAATCAAGATGAAGAGATATTAATAACTCGATGACAAAAAAATCGGATCCTTGCATCAAGGCAATCAAATTACTTCAAAAGGGAGATAAAGATGGCTCTTTAAAGAATTTGTTACGATGTAAAAAACAAATAAAGCAACAGATGCGAAAATCCTCCCCTGAATACCGAAAGGAATTGAAAATTAAGTTAGTAAGAGTATTAAGAATCGAAGGGCAAATCTATTTTTCTAACAAAAAATATGGTAGAGCTGAAACCATATTCATAGAGGCTAAATTGATGACAAAGGATTATGATATGGAACGTGAAATAATCTCCATAGTTGCACATCTTGACTATGCATTAGCACTGATCGCCTTGGTTCGAGAACAGTTTCAGAAATGTATAGAATTATTTAATTTAAGTAGAGATAATTTTATAGAATCAAAGAATTATGAGGATACTATCGAGGTTTCATTCCGGTTGATTGATCTTCACATACAGCAGAATGAATTTAAGATTGCCTTAGAGTGTTGTAATCAAATAAAAAAGATGAATAAAAAAATAAAGAATAAATCCTTAAAGAAAAAGATTCATGCGAATGAATTGATCAAAGAAGGTGTCATACTTGGGCATTTAGGCAATTCAAAGGCCCTGGATCTCTTGTATAAAGCAAAAGAGATATTTCACAAAATTAATGATATTGAAGGGGAAATCAAAACAATTTTGGAAATATCCTCTGTAAATACGATAGAGGTAAAAGAAGCCAAAGTGTTGTTATTTGAAGGATTAAACATTGCTAGAGAGGCGGATTCTGCCAAATACAAGGGTTCCATCCTTACGAAACTAGGTATATTATTTTTAACTAGTGGTGAATTTGAAAAAGGGGAGGAATATTTACTTAGTGGACTGAAATTTAGATTAGAAGTAGATGATAAAAGTGGTACTGCACAAACCCTGTCAGAATTATCACGTATAGCATTATTAACGGCACGGAATGAAAATGATTTGAAAAAGGCGAAGGATTTCGCCAGTCAATCTTTAGAATTATACCAAGAAATTAATCAGGACTATGGCAAAGCACAAGTTCTTGAGTTATTGGGATCTATTAATTCTAAACTAGGCAACCACGACGAGGCAAAATCCCAAATTTCCTCGGGAAGAAAAATATTTAAATCTTACAAAGATCAAAACGCAGAAGCGAGGATGTTGACGCAATTGGGAATCATCCTTGATCAGCAAAATCGTCGGGAAGAAGGTATTCTAGTACTTGAAAAAGCAATTAAATTATATCTTAGAAAAACGAATAAACAGGGATTAGCCGAGGTCTACCAATTACTTGGAATCTTTACGGATGATAAATTCGAAGCCATTGCATTTTTGAAAAAAAGTCGCGCCTACTATTCAGAGATTATCAATAATAATGTACAACTGCTGCCTATAATACATACACTAGACAAAAGAATTAATGATTTGGAGTGCTCCTAATATTGTTTATTAAATAGATCATTTATTCAAAAATTCATTCATCTTGGAGTCAAATGATCCTGGGGAAAATGGAGGATCAAGCATGGTAACAAATTGTGGTTTGGTCTCAGTAAAAATTTGTACATTCTTAACCTCGAGAATTGAACCTGCAATTTTATACAATTCATCGGGGTTTTCTTGAGATAACACATCGATCTCTAGTCCGCTATCAAGATTTGCTGATTGGTTGATACTTATATCCGGATTTACATTTAAAAATCGGACACATTCATTCAATTCCTTCAAGACCATGAATGCCCGTATTCCTTTTGCTTCATAATCTGGTTCAAAATGAACATTAAGTTTGTATCTATTAGTAGCACGTCCAGCAAGTCGAATTAAGAATTCTCCAATAGTTTGGAGTTTAGTTGATTCAGTGTTTTCAGGAAGTCCTTGGGTTTCATTATTATCGACAATTTTTGTCAATAACTCTAAAATATCCAAAATAAATGCTTGATAGGTAACAGTACCTAAAATTTGAGATTGACCACTACTCAAAATCTTTAAGGTAACTCCTAGAGATTTCAAATTTTCGTCAAACTCTAATTCCTTAAAGATACCACATACTTGTAATATTTGCTCTATTGCTTCAGTATGCTGACTACCGGTCACTATTTGTGGAAGGGCAGATTCAAGTAACGAGATTGCTTGATTTACCAATTCCAATTCTTGTTGATTTGATTCTGCCATTATCATTTGCACATTTTATTTTGTTCTAAAACAGGAATATTTTAGAGATTTTTAAGTTGTTGTGAATATACTCGTTGATATTTTAATAGAATGCTTTTTAAGGTTAATAATTTCCAAATATCACGATATTTCGATAGATTGCTTTTTAAGATTAATGATTTCTTAAATTAAACATGGAGGTACACAGCAGGAAGACGAAAAAAGATCTAATTGGCATTGTCTTGTTTGTTTTGATATCTCTAATAACTTTTATCTGGATTTTTGTAGATGAAAATAAATTTCTAAGGATTTTACTATCGATAATTAGCATTTCAGTAGTTGCAATTTATTACCAACGTGTGCGAAATCTTCCTCTCGAGATTCGGAGTCCGCTTGGAGATTCCTTTATAGTTCTCTCTGGAATAAATGTCAGTGCGTATTTATTATCTGAAATTATTATTGAAAATCAGCCAACGATTGGAAATTTTATGTCTGAATTTACACCATCTGTTGGATTAGGACTGCTTTTTACCGGTGTTTTGTCTAAAACATTGCTTCTAGATGCAGTGATAAAAGAAATTAGCAATAATATTAGTAATGGATTAAAGGTATTTTATAGATGGATTACTGCAGAAAAACTTAATCTTATCAGAATCTTCGTCTTAATATTATCAAGCATTATATTGATCTCAAGAGATGAAGTAGATCGTATAGTAGGTAGGGAATTTGCTGGATTTATTTCTTTATTATTGTATTCGCTAGTTGTTTTACTTGGTTCGTTAAAATCTCGACCAGATAGAAAAAATTTTAGATTTAGATTGTTTGTGTCCATTATTGGATTATGGATTGTTATCTGGCCTTTTGGATTCCTGAGAGATATTCATGAGCAAGGTAGCAGAACACTAGGAATTGCATTACTTCTCTGGGTTATTTCGATACCAACAATTCTGAATGGTACAAAACGTGTAATTTCATATTGTCTAAATTTAATTAAAGCATTACTTACCTCAATTAAGATGATAATTTTAACGGTCGCCTCCAGATTCAAAGAAAAACCTGTTTTATATCTCCGAATTTTACTGACAAGTCTTGGATTGATAATACTTGGTTATGAAATTATATTAGGAGAGAGGAATCAACTAGTGATCATCGCTGGGATTATATTAATTCTTCCTCTTATCATTCCACCGATATTCAATTGGATAATTATATTTGCAGAATTTATGTATCAAGTATTAGGTAATACATTCAACTGGGTTGAAAGGAATAAATTTCTCTCCTTTAGAATCATATCACTTGTAATAGGAATTGGATTTTTCATTATTGCTGGGACAACGAGTAATAAGACCATAGGAATAATTGGTGGGTTTACATTTACAATCGCTGCGATCTTACCTACCATATTAATTTGGTTTTATAAATTTTCTAAATGGTTATTTCACACCCTCAGTTACTATCTTTCAACAATTTGGATGTTTTTGGTTGGTGCTAGTAAACGCATATATGAAGTAATTTTAGTAAGCATAGCTTGGACCACAGAAAATAAAACCCTTTCATTGAGGATCCTTTCTTTTTTTATTGGGTTCGGATTATTCCTCTTTGGTCGGAGCATCGAACTTGGTAATAGTTCATTAGGAATGATTGGAGGATTTCTCTTTACATTCATTTCCATATCGCCAACTTTATTCAGATGGCTATACTCGTTATCAGCTAGGATATTCGAAAGCATTTCCTATTATTCGAGGGTTTTATGGGAATATTTAGTAAAATCATTGAATTGGTTAAACCAATTCTTCCACAACCGATACCAATGGATAAAAAATAATCAGCTATCATCCGCAAGACTTACATCGTCATTCTTATCATTTTTGTCTTTCTTTGCCATTTCAGAGCCATATAATTTTTTGGTTGCAGGATTATTCTTGTTTTTAGCTTTGCTTCCTATACTTGTTAACATTTCCAAATCTGTGGGTTTGGTTTTATTTAAAACCAGCATAGTGATTAAAGTTTATTTTCAACATAATTTGACAAGATTATCCGGATGGACAGGCATTGTATCATTTTTTGGTTCAATTTTTTATCCTGGTAATGAATTGGTAAAGTTTGGTTTAACAATTTTATCAGCCGTACTATTATCATTTGCTTGGGATCAACTGATGATGCGTTTTATTGATTTTCTCGTTTATTTATTATTGGGAATAATTTCTAAATTTCTTAATTTGCTAAGGTATTTATATTTAAAATTAACTCCAAATGCATTTGTATCACTAATTGCGTGGATTTTATTGATTTTTAGCATATTCTTTGGTTTGCTGGTCAGAGAAATACAATACGAGACTCTCCTTCGTCTAGCCATTTTCCTTATCTCAATCGTTACATGGAACATGGCCTATGATTATCGTCGAGCGAGATTTTATAAATTTATAAACTGGATGACCCTTGGAATCATTCGTTCAATAACATCAATAGTCAAAAGAATAATACATTTCTTAGTTGAGAGTTTCTACACAATATTAACCAACATTCTCATTATTTTTGCTTGGATTTTCGCGATATTTTTATTTTATCTTAGTTTTGGTTTAATATTTGCCACTGGACGGATGACCAGTTCACTATTTGGAAATATAAGTGATGATAAGCTAGTGTCAATAATCGTAGGAATTTCACTAACTGGCATTGGTATACTATCAATCCAGCAGTCATTTGTCCGACGTGAAACTTTACAAATAATGGAGATTAAAAATCGATGAGTCAAGCTGAACGGTCTAAATTGGCATTATTAAGCATAATTTTGACAATTATTGGAATCGTTCTTGCAGCATATGTATCCGATCGGATTGGATTGACGTTTATTTTTTTCGCAGCACTGTTAATGGCAGGTTCATTCGTTTCTAATAGACTAAAGAAAATTGGTGCTGAAGCATGGGCAATAGGATCCATAATGGTATGGATTGGATACTTTTTCTTTTCACTTCCTATCCTAGGATTGGTTTGGGAAATATTTCCCAAGTTCAGAGATAGATTATTTCTATTTATAATTGGGATCATATTGATAACTCTTGGTTTTAGTACAGAATATTATGATCTTAATGTCAAATTCCTTAAATTTTGGAAGAGGACAAAAAAGAGATTTATTGAGATAATTGAACTTATCAAAGCAAAATTTTTCCGTTCTATCTGGACGTTACTGGCCACTATTACGATAATTTATTTCATCTTTTCATTTGTTTTCCATGAATTATTACAACCTATTTCGGGTATTGATTCAAATCAGAATTATCAACGATTAATCTTATTATCGATAGCATTGGTTTTCTTGTTGATAGAATTTAGAACCCTCATTTTACTGGGGCTAGCAAGCTTTCTACAAATTTCAGCAATTTTTATCAATGGATTAATTCGTAGATTAACACATATCCCCAGCTTACTGAAACAGTTAATAAACCTGGTAAAAGAAGGAATTTATTGGTTATGGGAATTAGTCAATAGTAGCTTAATATTTATAATTTACAATACCTATTTATTCGCATTTGCAGGGGCAATACTGGTTGGGATTTATTCCTTCTATGCTGAAGATGAAATTTTATATGGAATCGCACTGATACTAGTAATTATTGCTTTTATGATGTTGTTGGTTCAAAAACCAACACAAATCGCGGATAGGATAAGCCGTGTTCAGCAGTATGCTTACCAACGATCAACTATTGCTCGTAATTTTGTCAAAAGAGTCGAATCAAATGAATGTCCCAACTGTGGAGCTTGGGTAGAAAAAAATTACACTCAATGTTATTCATGTAATAATCCTATACCAAAATGTAGTGTGTGCAAGGGAGCAATATTCACAGGATCTGAAATTATTAGCTGTAACCATTGTGAGCAGAGTGGCCACCGAGATCACTTACAAAGATGGATACAAATTAAACCAATCTGTCCACACTGCAGAAAAAACTGGTCACCAAAATTAATATAAAAATAATAGTTTATTATCCAAATTTAGCGGAATTCAAACAAAGATTTGTCTATTTAGATCTACCAAATTATGCAT
>CAZRLL010000056.1:3493-18990 GCA_964600735.1 uncultured archaeon | reverse complement strand
TTACTTCAATCTTAATGTACGAATTTGAATTATTTTCGTCGTAATAGCCCATCTAATTTTTTTAATTCTACCCCATCGATACCTACATCATAGAATAATTTTTCCCTGTTTAGATATAGCTCACATTTTCTTTCAGTAATGCATAAATCCGGGCTAAGTTCCTTGGCTTTAGAACATCTTAATTTGTCAATGTGAGGGCATTTTCCAAATACTGAAAATTCTTTGCTTGCAGAGGGAAGATTGTAATATAAAATGAGATCATTTAGTTTAAATTGGATCTGTTCATAATAACCAGTTATATTTGTGGGCAAGTAATTTCTCAATCCCCAAATTAGTTAAAAATTGAGTGATATAACGACTTCTTTCAATATTATTTTTGTTTATTTTCTTTCATCCTAGTAATTCCACAATTAGGGCATATGTACTTGGTCTTTTTGTGAAATCCCCCTTTTCTCTTTTTGTCCTTCATCTTTACATTGTTACAACGGGGGCAGTACACATATCCATATTACAATATCATTTAATTTGTTTTATGTTTTGAAACAATGGGCTTATCAAAAATATTCCTTTACCATCTTATTTTTGAATTATAGAAACTAGATTAAACATATGGAAGTTGGCGATAAGTTTCCTGATTTTAGTTTGTTAACCCATAACGAAGAAGAAATAAGTTTATCAGACCTGAAAGGTAAGAAATTTGTATTATTTGCATATCCAAGAGCTTTGACAGCTGGTTGTACTAAAGAGGTTTGCTCAGTAAGGGATTATTATGAAGAATTAACAAATCGTGGCATCATACCCTTAGGCATATCAAATGATGCCCCAAAGAAAAATAAAAGATTTGCAGAAAAACATAATTTGCAGTATGACTTACTTTGTGATGTTGACAATAAGTTATTAGCTCAAATTGGTGCTTATGGAGATAAAAAGATTTACGGCAAGGTAAGCAAAGGTACTTTTCGTTTTACATTTATTATTGATGAATCAGGAATGGTTAGAAAAATCTTCAAAAAAGTAAATACTGCGACTCATGGAGAAGAAATATTACAGGCAGTTGATGATTTTTAATTAGTTTGAATAATTAATATTACCTGGAAGATCAACAATATTTCCCCAATTCACCTCTTTGGTCTGTTTCAATGCAGGTAACCCGTAATAATGCCGATAAATAATAAGCATTGATGCATGATGCATCGCATGATTTGCGGATCTTATCATTATCCAAGGTATGGTGTATTCATTTGATTTTGTAACGGATTGCCAGGTTATTTCCTTGTTATCTTTTAGGATCTCTTTGAACTCAATAAATTGCTTTTCAAGTTTTTCGAAAAAAGAATTTTTATCTATTACTCTCATTCTATGCTGAAAAGGACGGTTAAGACCTTTCATCCAAGAGGATGCGGTCCCAGCAATATGTTTCATCCAATATAACGGAGTTTTTGCTTCTGCAATTGGAAGGTCAATTTTTTCATCAGGAAAATCTTCGAGTACATATCGTAGAAATTCAATGCTCATCGAATAAATTCGAATTGAGTGATCTTTTAATCTCACAATTTATCCCATTTGTACCATGATTTTATGTTATTGAAACAACATTAAACAAAATAAATATAATTAGCTCAGTATTGAATTTTTATAATGAAATTATATACCAGAAAGGGTGATGATGGTAAAACTAACATTATAGGATCTTCCCGACTTGCGAAAGATCACAAACGAATTTCGTCTTATGGGGTTGTTGATGAATTAAATGCCATTCTAGGAATAACGCGAGGTTTGGTAGATTCAAATATACAGAGTGAAATATTACATATTCAAAATTTACTATTTGAAATAGGGGCGGAACTTGCGTCTGAAGTTCCCCGGAATAAGTTATTAATTAGTGATGTTAAGTATCTAGAAGATCTAATTGATAGTACAACAAAAAATACACCTGAATTGAAATCGTTCATCCTACCGGGAGGTACAAATTCTGCAAGCTGGTTACACTTCGCTAGAACTGTAACACGAAGAGCCGAACGTGAAATTGTTGCTCTAAATCAGGACGAAGAGTTAAACCAATTCATTATACCTTGGATAAATCGTCTTTCTGATCTGTTTTTTGCATGGTCCCGACTGGAAAACTTTAGTAAAGGTATTGACGAACATATTTGGGTAGCGAGGAATTAGTTTGGCTGAAAAAGTGATATTGCTTGCAGCAAGTTTCATGTTTACCAAAGAAATCAGTTCCCGGCTGAACAGTGTTGGTTACATTGTGTTTTCCTTTTGTATAATTAAAGATAAAACATTTCGATATAAAACTAGAATTTGTCGATTTACATTGTGAGGTAAGTCGTGGAATTCGAGCTCTTGAAAAAGTAATTGATCATTCAATTCCCACAATTGCATTTGGAGAACATAAAAATGTTGTTTACTAAATCATGACGAGGATCCGAGCCCAAATAAAGTATTAGTAAATTCACAAGTTTCTAAGAAAATTGAAGAGTATATGGGCGAAATAGTATCCTAATTGATTAATCGAATTGAGTCATTTTAATAAAATGAGGTATCCTTGTAATATACTATTCAAAATTCAGTGAACATCCCGTTTTAAATAATTAATATTAAGTTATGTTTTATATAATTCTTACATTTTTATCATATTCATTCAATATTTTGATTTTTCAGTTTTATGCATTTTTTTCAAAATTTATAAACTGGTATGACATAGCAATAATTTATGTGCAATTCTTTAATATACCTATTAAAATTCTACGATATATCTATTAAAATTATAGATTTAGAGGAAAATATTTCAATGAAATATCATAGAACACTTTTGATAATATCAATCCTAGTCGTATCTGTATTAGGGTTGAATATGCAAACTACGCCAACACATGCGCTAGGTGGTGTAACGCTGAAAGTTTTAGTATCTAACCAACAGCTTCCGATCATTCAACAACGCGTTGCAGCATTTGTTGCGGCAACTCCGGGAGTGGATGCTGTAACAGTTGTCGACTCAGGTACGAGATCTGATGATCAGCATGAATTTCTCGTGACTACCTTTACTACAAGCAGTACAGAATTTGATATAGTGGCCATGGATGTTATATGGCCCGCAGAATTCGCTGCTAATAATTGGTTAGCTGATCTTTCCGATATATGGAATGCAACGGAACGGGCAAAATATTTAGATGCTCATATAGAAGCAGGCATGTACAACGGAAAAGTCATTGCTTCACCATTTTTCTTCGATTCTGGTTTAGTTCTTTATAGAGAGGATATCTTAGCTAGAAATGGATTAACAATTGCTGATTTTGATACATGGGCCAAATTCAAAACTAACTTGAATCAAATTTTAGATAATAAGACTGAAATCGATGAAAATGAAAACTTAGAAGGCTATGTATTCCAAGGTGATGCTTATGAGGGTGGTATCGTCAATCTCGTTGAATGGATGGGCGGATCACAAGGAACCTTCTTGAATGCAGCTGGAACTGCTGCTAATTTTGAAGCTAGTGCAAAGCCAGCTATGAATTATTGGAAGAGTCTAATTGCACCAAGGTATACAGTAGCATTGAATAATACCGGTACAGATGCGGTTGCAGAACGATCTGAATTAATTGGAGATGAAGGATCTGCGGTTACCAAGTGGATGGCAGGAAATGCTGTCTTTCAACGTAATTGGCCATTTAGTTATTCGAACTCGTTAAAAGATGTATTCTTAAATGGCACTCAGGGGTCATATGGTAAACTCAGGTTTGGAGTAACCTCTCTACCTTATAATGCAACAATATGTGGAGCTGGAAATACAGCGAAATGCAGAACTGCAGTTCTAGGCGGATCGATTCTAGGAGTTCCTCAATCGAGTACACATATACCTGAAGCTAAACTGTTCCTGAAGGAAATTGCAAGTTTCGATGCACAATTTGAAATGCTCGATAAGGTTGGCAATTTCCCAACTCTTAAATCAGTATATCATACAGATTATTTGACTGCAGCTAACAAATTGGATTGGGTGTTAGATTTCTCCACCAATGTATTTCCCAATGTTCTTCCGAGACCAGTACATCCTGAATACGCTGCAATGTCATCTGCGATTCAGCCAATTTTCCATGATGCTTTAAGTGGAGTAACTGATGTTACCACTGCTTTAAAGATCATGGATGAAGAAGTGGACATTATTCTCGGTTCAACTACCACTCCTTCTGTGACCACGATAGTCACAACCATAAGTGGAGTAGAAACAACCATAATCTCAACGATTACAGAAGATAGTCCTGCCCCAATCTTTGCACTATTGGTCTCTTTGGTGGCTGCTGTGGTAGTTATCAGGAGATTTAGAGCAAAAACTAAGTGATACTTAGATTAATAATTATCACCGATATGGTTGATCATATACTGGTCAACCAATTTTTTAATTCTAATTACTAGCGTGAGTTGAATCCCTTGTCAGATCCAAAAGATAAAGATACAATACAAGTTGTCAAACCCCCATCAGATACAAATTTTGTACTAGCTATGTTATCTCCTGCTTTCGTATTATTCACAATAGGAATTGCAGTACCTCTGTTTTTAGCAATTTATATTAGCTTAATTAGTAGTACAGGATTTCAATTATTTGGGCCATTTCGAGGATTTGATAATTTCAAAGAATTCATATTTCCAAAACGTAGATTTACAAGAATTTTTTACCAGTATACCTATCAAACCATATTTTTCGTAGTAATTTCTGTGACTATAGAATTTGTACTTGGAATGGGGTTTGCTCTTTTATTAAATAAGGAATTCAGAGGAAGAGGATTAGCACGTGCTTCCTTACTTGTCCCATGGGCTCTCCCGACTGTTATTTCTGCTACAATATTCTTGGAGGTTTTTGCCCCCTCAAATAATTTTGGGGTGGTTAATAACATACTTGAAATATTAGGATTTAACAGCGTATTTTTCTATGGAGATCCATTAGAGAATATAGGTTCACATTCCTTCCCTGTATACAAAGAATCATTTCCTTTTTACACAATGAGTGAAACATCGCAGATGCGATATGAATTTGTGATGTTTACCGTTATTCTGGTAGAGATTTGGAAAACGACACCATTTATTGCACTGTTATTACTTGCTGCCTTACAAATCGTTCCTGAAGATTTATACAAAGCTGCAGATATCGATGGGGCAAATGCTTGGCAAAAATTCCGATACATAACATGGCCTACAATACGCAGTCCTGCTTTAATTGCGGTATTATTCAGAACAATTGATGCAATTCGGGTTTTTGATGCAGTAGTAGTATTTGGTGATGCAGGAGTTCAATCAATAACAGTTGTGGCTGTTACAGCTTGGAGTCAACAACAATTTGGAGTCGCGTCGGCAGTAGCTATTTTTGAATTGTTGTTAATTTTGATATTTGCGCTTCTAATTTTTAAAGGAAATAAATTTACATATTTAGGTGCTTTAACAATATTCTTATTATTATTTAATCGATTTTTAATCATTGGAATTATTTCATTCCTCCTCGTAGTTGCTTACATATACATCACACGCTTTTGGGAGCATGGTCGTTATCCGAGAATTAAGAGGGTCACTCGACTGGATAAATTAAGATTCGATTTTCTTAAACGAAAAGGAAAAGGTGATGAAAAATTACTATTTCGACCCCGAAGTAAAAATGTGATTATTTTAAGACGGAGAATTAATAGAATCTTGGTCTATCTTGGTGTTTTTAGTTTGGTGGCTTTTTGTTTAGCTCCTTTTGTTTGGATATTGATCCGCTCATTTCGTGACCCATGTTTCAGACAAGATGAAACTAGAGGATGCCCTGAAGCTTCACCTCCCCAAAATGATTTTGAATTACTCCCAAAATATCCAAGTTTACAAAGTTATAAAATTGTATTAAATGAAGCTGAAACTGATTTTGTCGATGCACTAATTAATGGTTTTGTCTTGGCCAGTTTAACCGCTATCCTAGTTGTTCTGATCGGTTCTTTAGTCGCAGCAATATTAGCAAAATATAAGTTCAGCTTCCAAACTTCATTTATTTTGATGATTTTTGCGATGAGCAGTTTACCCCCAATAATTATAATCATTCCGTATATACTTCAAATCAACTATTTAGCAGATCATGGTATAAATCTACGAGATGTAAAACTGATAAAAATTGGAGACAAATCGTATCCTGGACCTTTGTTCCCATTATTATTACCATATGTTGCATTTAATCTTCCACTTGGAGTTTTTCTACTGAGAAGCTTTTTTACAGAAATTCCAGATGAGTTAATTCTTGCTGCCAAGGTAGATGGAGCAAGTAATTTCCAAATATTTCGAAAAATCCTATTACCGTTGACTAAACCAGGGATATTCACTACATGGATGATGGTCTTCATTTATGCATGGAACGAATTGTTATTCGCTAGAATGTTCTTGCTACAGAGTAAAGAATTTTGGACAGTACCTCTTGCAATATTACAGTTTCAATTATCAACCTCAGGAATAACTCAAATTCCATACTCACCTCCATTGGTGGTTACAGCTGCATCCGTTATAGCCACATTACCGTTAATTATACTTGTTCTAATTTTACAGAGGAATATAATCAAGGGGATTACAGCAGGAGCGGTTAAAGGATGAGTGAATGTATATCAACAAATTATATTAGGGTGTAAAATATGGTTTCGATCAAATTAAAAAATGCAAATAAAAAATTCGGTAAAGTTGAATGCCTTAAAGATATTAATCTTGAAATAGAAGACCAAGAATTTATGGTACTTGTTGGTCCATCTGGTTGCGGAAAAACTACCACACTAAATCTAATTGCTGGACTAGAGTACGTAACAACGGGTCAAGTTTTTTTTGATGAAAATGATGTCACTGAATTGCCACCGAATGATCGGAAAGTAGCAATGGTATTTCAATCATATGCTCTATATCCTCACATGAATGTCAAAGAGAATATGTCATTTGGGCTTAAATTAGCCAAAACTAATAAATCGATTATTGATGAGAGAGTAAACAGAGCTGCCAATATTCTCGGTATAGAAGATTTACTTGATAGGAAGCCTAAGCATTTGAGTGGTGGACAAAGACAACGAGTTGCTCTTGGTAGAGCAATTGTTAGAGATCCAACAGTTTTCCTACTTGATGAACCACTATCAAATTTAGATGCAAAACTACGTGTAGAAATGCGTGCTCAGATAAAGAAATTACATAGAAAAGTGGAAACAACTTTTGTTTATGTGACCCATGATCAAGTTGAGGCAATGAGTATGGCCACTCGAATAACTATAATGGATAATGGAGTCATACACCAAGTTGGTACCCCTGAAGATATTTATAATCAACCTGCGAATGAATTTGTCGCAGGCTTTATTGGTTCACCAGCAATGAATTTCTTTAAATGTGGGATTAAAAGTGATACCGATGCTACTAAACTTCAGATTGGTACATTTGATTTCGAGATTCCTCAAGTAATCAGCGATAAATTGAAAGGATATTCCAAAATCAAGCTTGGCATTAGACCTGAACATATTATTATAGTCCAAAAACCAGTTGAAAATAGCATTAGGGTCATAATTGATGTAGTTGAGTTCCTCGGAGCTAGTTCATTGGTTACCGTGATGCTTGATGATGAGACTCAATTATTATTTGCTATTCTTGTTGATGGCAAGTATGATGCTAACATAGGGGAAAGAGCTTATATCAGTTGGAATAGCGAAAAAATGAGTTTATTTAATGTAGATACACAAAAAAATATTCTAATGGATTAGTTTAAATTGTCAATTAATTATCTTTTGATGCACATCTTCCATATATTTCACTCATTATAGCCAATTCATCCACTTTTTCTCGATTTATCTGTTCCCAAGAAAATCGCCATTGCCAATTTCCTGTAAGAGTTCCTGGAAGATTCATTCTGGCTGATTCATCCAATCTTAACAAATCTTGTAGGGGTATAATCGCAAAAATTGCCACTGAACTCCATGCTAATCTTATTAGTTTTGCAACCACATCGTTTTCAGTTGATCCGATGAAGGAAGCCAAGTAGTCCTTTGTTTTCTGTGAAGTTGAATTATACCATCCTAATGTAGTATTATTATCATGAGTTCCAGTATACACAACAAAATTTTGATGATAGTTATGTGGCAGATGTTTATTGCTCGAGTGTTGATCCTGATCAAAAGCATAATGCAATATTTTCATTCCAGGATATCCAAATTGATCTCTTATTGCGTCAACTTCTGGTGTGATAACACCAAGATCTTCAGCAATAATTGGGACATCCCCTAGTATCTTCTTGATTCTATCAAATAAATCGGCTCCTGGCCCTTTAATCCATTTTCCTTTAACTGCAGTAGGTTCATTGGCTGGTATTCTCCAATATGCTTCAAAACCTCGAAAATGATCAATTCTTACAATATCAACATATTTCATTACATGTTTCACTCGTTGAATCCACCAACGATAATCATTTTCCTTCATCTTATCCCATCGGTAGAGGGGATTGCCCCACCTTTGACCAGTTTCTGAAAAATAATCAGGTGGAACCCCAGCCACATAGATAGGGTTGCCCATCTCATCTAAGTGATATAATTCCGGATGGGACCAGACATCCGAACTGTCTAAAGCGACAAATATGGGTATATCTCCAATAATTGAGATATTTTTTTTATTCGCAAATAGTTTTACCTCTGACCATTGGTGATAAAACAAAAACTGAATAAACTTATAGTATTCAATTTCTCTTAAGTGTCCATTTCTCCATTCATTTATTGCGCTTTCATTACGTGAATGGAATTTATCTGGCCACTCAATCCATGAGGTCTGATCATGTGCAATTTTTAAGGACATATACAACGCATATTTATCAAGCCAGTATTGATTTTCTCTTTCGAACGTAAAAAACTTGCTTTCAAATTCAGATCGATTATGGGTAAAATTATTATAGGCAATTCTTAACAAGGCATTTTTTAAGATAATAACTCTATTAAAATCAACGAATTCACTGGAAAATGGTTTTTCAATTTTACAATCTATTTTGGAAATAAGCCCCTGATCAAGTAATTTTTCAATACTTATTAGCAAGTGATTTCCGGCAAATGCAGATAAACATTGATACGGTGAATTCCCATAACCAGTTGGACCAAGGGGTAATATTTGCCATAGTTTCTGATTATTCTCCGCAAGGAAATCCATAAATTTGTATATTGAAGGTCCAAGGTCGCCAATTCCATATTCACTTGGAAGGCTAGTGGGGTGGAGAAGTATTCCTCCACTCCTTCGAAATTTATTCCTTTCTCCTATTGCGTGTTTACCTTTTTCCATTGACTTATATTTCGGTTCAGGTTAGATGTATTCTTTAAGAAAGCCGTTCTTATTCGCCCATAGGTTTAATTCTTGTGATTTAATAATCAAGATTTGTATTCTAAATCATCGATGCATTTTGTTTTATCTACTCACATATTGATCGATTAATTTAATTAGTCTGTTTTTTTTCAATCAATTTAGTGCTTAGCCACCTTGATTACTATGATTTCGAATGATTTATGGTATAAAAATGCAATATTTTATGAGGTTTCTGTAAAATCATATTGTGATGGGAACAATGATGGTATTGGTGATTTTATTGGATTGATAAATAAACTCGATTACTTAAAGAATCTCGGCATTAATTGTTTATGGCTACTTCCTTTTTATCCTTCTCCTCTTAAAGATGATGGGTATGATATTTCTGATTACTGTAACATACATCCAGACATCGGAACACTACAAGATTTTGATAATTTTATGAGAGAAGCTCATCAGAAAGGAATCAAAGTTATAGCTGATTTAGCCATTAACCACACATCAGATCAACATCCCTGGTTTATAGACGCGAAGCGATCAAGAACTTCGAAGAAAAGAAATCACTATGTATGGAGTGATACGGATAAAAAATATGATAATGTGAGAATAATATTTTTAGACACAGAGAAATCCAATTGGACTTATGATAAAAAAACATCCCAGTATTATTGGCATAGATTTTACTCCCATCAACCTGATTTAAATTTTGACAATAAGCTGGTCCAAGAAGAAATGATACAAATCATGGAATTTTGGCTTAATAAAGGATTAGATGGATTTAGAGTTGATGCAGTACCATATTTATATGAAAGGGAAGGAACATCATGCGAAAATTTACCTGAAACACACCGCTATTTAAAGCGGTTGAGAACTCATATAGATAATAAGTATGGAAAAAATGAGAAAATTTTGTTAGCAGAGGCAAATATGATACCTGCAGAGCTGCACCCTTATTTTGGTAATGGAAGCAATGAATTTCATATGGCGTTTCATTTTCCTCTCATGACCCACATATTTCTTGCCCTTGCTAAAGAAACCCCAGAAATACTGTACCCCATACTTGGAGATTTAGGGAAAATTCCAGATCTATGTCAATGGGCAATTTTTTTACGCAATCATGATGAATTAACACTTGAAAAGGTTTCAGAGGAAATTCGTCAATTTATGTGGGATTATTATGCTCCAAATACAGGCATGAGAAGCAATTTGGGGATTAGGAGGCGTCTTGCTTCACTGTTAGATAATGATATTCGCAAATTGAAGATGATTAATAGCTTATTATTTTCATTACCTGGAACTCCAGTGCTTTATTATGGAGATGAGATTGGGATGGGAGATAACATACTTTTAGAAGATCGAAATGGTGTTCGTACTCCAATGCAATGGCATGATGGGTTTAATGCTGGTTTCTCAGAAGCCCCTGCAGATACACTCATTTTTCCTATCATTGACGACCCTAAATTTGGATATCAGAAAATAAATGTCCAGAATCAAATTCAGGAAGAGAATTCGATTTACAATTTTATTCGTAACTTAATTGAGCAAAGAAAACAGTATCCATTTTTGGGGTATGGGGACTTCAGAATTATCAAAGCGTCGAATCCCTATATTCTTGCCTACATACGATCCACGAATAAAAAATCACTTTTAATACTTCATAATTTTACATGTAAATATCATACCTGCAATATTGACTTGTCTGAGTATAATTTTTCGTCTCTAGTAGATGTTTTTGGTCAATTGGAAATTTCAAACAACATGGCTAAAGTTACATTAATCATTAGTCCATATCAATATCTTTGGTTAAACTTTCAGTAATTCGTTTTTTATTTTCGAGGTAAATCTTGGAGTCATGGATACATAATTAAGAGTTTTCCAATAATTTATGATACATGATTTATGGAATAAGAATGACATATAACAAGTAAACAAAAATTGCACCATCAGTCTATCAATCATCAGTTAATTTAATTTAAGATAGACCATTTCAATGTTGTGAATAACATTAAACTAATGATTGTTTTACATGCATACCAACCACCATATCCCATTCAGGAGCAAAAAGTCGTACATCGAATTATTGAAAATTGTTACAGACCAATTATGGAAAATTTAACTGAATTCGATAATATAAAGTTATTATTGAATATTAGTGCATCGCTCACAGAGATTTTGTTAGAAGAAGCACCAGAAATTTTAGAGCTTCTTAGGGAACATGCTAAATTGGGTAAAATTGAATTTTTAGAAACTGGAGCGTATCATCCAATATTTCCTTTTATATCAACAGATCATGCTGAATTTCAAATAAAAATGAATAATAAGATCAATTCGGCTGCTTTTGGTCCAGTGTATAGCCCAAAAGGATTTTGGCCACCAGAATTAGCAGTAAATGAAGATGTACTACATTTATTTAGTAAACTGGGATATGAATATGCAATTGTTCCAGAAAATTCCTTTTTACAAAAAAAGGAGGGAATTGCCTATTTATTGGAAAATGGAAGAAAATTTGCACTGTTAAATAGAGATCGTAATTTAAGTAATGCAATTGCATTTAATTCATATAATCAAAATGTTGACCATGCGAGATCTAACTTCTTGAAGACTCAAAAGAGTTCTGATCAACCCTTAATTATCGCGATGGATTTAGAAACATTTGGTGAGCATATTCCGGGGTACTGGAAATTTTTGTTCAATTTCTTATCCCAGTCTAATATCCAAACGATAAATTCTGAGCATATTAGTAATTATCCCATCTGGTATAATGTAAAAAATTTAGTATCTAGTAGTTGGAGTACAGAAGATCATGATATTAGTAACGATATCGCCTACCCCCTTTGGGATCATCCCTCGAATGCTATTCATGCGATTCAGCACTCTCATATGTCATTCATTGAAGATATTATTGAGAATGAAATTGGAATGGATGCATTATCCGAAGTCGAGTTGAAATTATATCTACAGAGTGCTCATAGTTGCCAATTTTGGTGGGCAGATCGAAAAAACAATCGATGGAGTCCTCCGATGATTAGGAGAGGCTTTAATTTGCAACGCTCTGTTATTAAATCGGTTAAAAAAGATGAGAATTTTTCAAACAAATTACAACAAAGGTTAGAACGAATGTTGCAACAAGAGTAGCATGAAATCAATCATTTTGGATTTAGTTTATATTATTTACACCTTTGCCATTTAATTCTTCCATTTTGGTTTTTAATTTTCCTGTATCATCGAATATTTCTTTGAAATCTAGAAAAACATGATATTTGAATGCTTTTAATTCGATATACAGCCCATTTTCATAAATATCCCTACATTTCCTCAAATAATGCAATCCGGTAATATAATCCGTAAAAATGCAGAAATGATTTTCCATATTCCTTAAACCTAAACTTTCTCCTAAAGAACTTTGATTTAATTTATCTCTATTGCTTACTCGGAAAGGTACAGAAATTTTAATCCACCCAACAGTTTCTTCATATCGATTATTAAAAATAATTAATGCGGATTCTTTCTTGTATTTGTTTGAAAGGACATACACATTCTCATTTACTATCCCATTATTACTATAGAAATCATAAAACCTAAATTCTTCGATACCTGAAAATAAATTCCTTTTTCTAAGGAGTGGAAAAACTTCTTTTTCATGTCTTTTAACTAAAATCTCATCTATTGATTCGTTCCAATACTGCTTTGAGTATTCCATACCATACTTTTCTTCAAAACCTTCTATTTGTCCATGACCAAACATTGGCAGTCCAGGTAAGGTGACCATTAAGATACAAATCCCAAAATATTTGTCATCCTTTCCAAATTGTATTACAGAGGGTATCTCATCTGGATTTGTCATGTAATTTACAAATCGTTTTAGAATTTCCGGGTTAAATTTCAATGTATTTATTATTATTTTTCTGTAGTTCTCATTTTCTTCGTCAGTCAACATATGCATAAAAGCAGAATTATAAACTCTATGCATACCCAAGGATCTAACAAAGTATCCTTCCAATAACCAAAAGGCTTCTGCCAATAGTAAGGTATTTGGAACCTCTGCATTTATCCTATCAACCACATCTTTCCAGAATTCATTGGGGAAGAGATCATCAAATTCTTTCTTGCTCAAACTATACTCATGCCGAGTGGGTATATCCCCACCTGTTCCTGGAATGGGATACCATAATCTTTGAAAATGTTGTTTGGTAAGAGTCATTGCAGCATCAAACCTGATGATCTGAAACATTTTAGCAACATGAATTATTTTTTGAATTACTTTTTCCCTTACTTTTTCTTTTAGGAAATTCAGTTGGGCAGTATCGTTCCATGAAATGCTGGTACCGTCATTGCCGTGATAGATATAATGTGTACGTCCCGTATCCATATTCTTCCGTTTGAAAACGACTGCAGCATCGGAATGGTCAAAATAATGATCCTCGACATAGATACCAATTGATTGACTTTCTGATAGGTTTTTACCACTATATGAATATGAAGGGAAAGGAACATTATCTCTTGAGATGAACCATTCAGGATGATTAATAATCCACTTAGAGTCTATTGCCATATGATTTGGAACCATATCAGCTGCTAATATTATACCAAGTCTCTCGGTTTTTTGTTTTAATCTCTTATAAGAAGCGTGACCACCAAGGTCACTGGCAATTTCATAATCGCAAATTGAATATGCAGAACCTATAGCTTCAGGATTTCCCATCCTGTTTTTTATTGTTCTAGAGGCTTTACTTCTCTCCCATATTCCGATTAACCATATCGCATTAAATCCCCTTTTAGCAATAATATCCAATTCAATATCAGGTATATGATCTAAATGGACAATTTCTGTTTTATATTTCTTGGATAACTGATCTAACCACACATAAGTGTTTTTTGTCAAAAGGATCACATTAGGCATCCATTCCCTATCTGATGTGAAATTTTCAGGATCAAAACTATCATATACATACACTTCAGATTCACCAGCTCCGGGCAGGCGGATCTTGTTTTCTTCTCGTATTAAATCAATACTGGTTAATACTTGATCCTCAAGATCTGATAATAAAGTTCCCCATGTTTTTAATATAGTCTCCAATTGATCGTCAAGTGACAAGTTTATCTTATTATGAGTAAGTAACAACTCTAGTAAAGATGTATTTTCAATTGGGTCTGCAATGAGTTTATCTAGGTATTCACCCAGTAATTGATTTATTTTTTCAGTATCCGGATCATCTATCCAAATATCTCCCTGGAGCAAACTAGAGTATTCAGTAAATGAATTATTTGAATTTTGCAGCCATAATAAAAGTAATTGCTCAATTAACAATTCGTAATTTGGACGACCACCTTGTGACGAAGTTACAAAATCTTCAAGATTGTTTTCAATATTTTCAGGTGGAAATTCCTCTACAAATTTGATGATGGAATTATTTAAATTTTCTACACCCATCTCATTTTCAAGAAATCCTTTGAGATCGTTAAATAAGTTAGATTTTTCCTCTTTTTGATAGTGCGATATTATTACACGATTTATCTTATTTAGAATACCCAAGGCATTAATTTCACTTGCTTTAACAAATTCTTCTTTATTTTCCAACTCTCTAATTGTATTTACTTGGTTTGCAACGATTTTTGATATCTGAATACTTTCTTCGGTGTCTTCTATCAATCTCTGATCTAATCTGTAATAATTTCTGAAGTATTTAGAAAAGAAAAATCGATTGAATAATGGTTCAATATTATCAGCTGAATCATCAATATTATCCAAATTCATTAATTGCAAACGAGTGATTATCTAGAATTAAATTAAATTTTAGAAATATACTTAGTCATAATATTATTTTAAAGCGAAAATATACATTTTTGTCATGTACTCCTTCATCATTCTCCTTATTGAGAAATTTGAAATTGAGGATAAAACTGCAGCTTTAGATACTTTTATCCATTTTCTGGGCAAACCATCTGTATCTCTATCATAATATAATGGTACAACTTCTTCTTCCAACAGATTGTATAATGAATTACAGTCATTATCATCCTGTGCTTTTGGATCATCAAATTCTTTTTCTTCACCAATCACCCAACCATTACCACCATTATAACCCTCTGCCCACCAACCATCAAGAATACTCAGATTTGCTATTCCATTAATTGCTGCCTTCATACCACTAGTTCCTGATGCCTCATTTGGTCTAAGT
>CAZRLL010000056.1:0-3483 GCA_964600735.1 uncultured archaeon | reverse complement strand
ACATCAACCCCTTGAACTAGATATCTTGCTATTTGCATATCATAATCCTCGATGAATACAATACGACCACCATTCTTTGGATCCATAGCCTGTTCATATATTTTTTTAAGAATATGTTTTGCTGGGTCATCTGCCGGGTGTGACTTACCGGTGAAAATAATTTGAACAGGCTTATAAGGATTGTTGATAATTTTTCTCAATCGTTTAATATCTTTAAAAATTAACCTTGCTCTTTTATAAGTAGTGAATCTTCTTGCGAATCCAATTGTTAAAGCTTGCGGATCCAATAATATACCCGCAGCAAGTAGTTGTTCTGCGTCTACTTTTCCGCTTAGTCTACTTCTCCTTGCTCTTTCTCTAATAAATGAAAATAAATCAGTTTTGATTACTGATTTAACCCCCCAATAAACATCATCAGGAATATCCGTAATAGCGTTCCACAATCCCTGATCATCATGTTTTTCCAGCCATAAATGGTCAACATATTTATCGTACATTCGCCTTATTGGACCCGCAATCCAAGAGGGAACGTGAATACCATTAGTGATGCCAATTAGAGGAACATTTTTGTTTGAATTCTCAAATTCGTGTTTCCACATCTCTTGAGTAACTTTTGTATGTAAATCACTAACACCATTAACAATACAAGAGGTTTTCATAGCTAGAACAGTCATATTGAAACTAGGATCTGAACCGTCTGAAGCCAACCCTAACTCCATGAACTTTTCCTTCGTTACGCCCAAATCGCCCCATTTATCTTCAAATTTCGTTTCAATCAAATCAAGATCGAATTTATCATGACCAGCCGGGACAGGAGTATGGGTTGTAAAAATTGTAGATTTTTTCACTTTTTCCAATGCCTCGTCAAAAGATAGCCCGTTCCTTGTGTATTCGAGCATTCTACCTATAGATAAGAAAGAAGAGTGTCCCTCATTCATATGCCACACATCTGGAGAAATATCAAGTTTCCTTAATATTTTCAACCCACCAATGCCAAGGACAATTTCTTGGTCTAGCCTCATCTCTCGGTCTCCGCCATACAATCTAGATGATAATTTTCTGTGCCATGGTTTATTCTCCTTCAAATTAGTGTCCAATAGGAATAGATTAACCTTACCAACTGTGACCTTCCAAACCTGTAAATTTATTGTTTCCTCTGAAATTGATAATTGCGTGGTAATCTTAAGTCCGTTTTGATCCTTCAATAAAGAAACCGGTGCAGAACTGAAATCCAATAATTCATATTCAGCCTCCTGCCAGCCATGTGCTGGCATCTTTTGCTTGAAATATCCTTGCGGATACATGAATCCGATGCCAACAATAGGAATACCCAAATCACTTGCCTCTTTGCATGTATCCCCAGATAATACACCCAATCCTCCCGAATAAAGTGGAAGAGATTGATGAAGACCATATTCGGTGGAAAAATATGCTATCGTTAGATCTGATAGGTCAGGATAATTCTCTTTAAACCAATTTGACGAATTATTCATTTCCTCATCAAATTTTTTTATGACCATATCATATAATCTTCTAAAACTCGGATCTGAAGCCACTTTTTGTAATTGCTCCGCTGAGATCATTTTCAACATCTTCACAGCATTATGCTTTGTACTGCGCCATAATGCATAATCGAGGGCACGGAACAAATCTCTTCCAGATGGGCTCCAAGTCCACCAAAGGTTTTGTGAGAGTTCATGTAATCGGTCAATTCTTTCAGGTAGGATTGTTCGAGATGATGTTGACATAAATTTTACCTGTAAACTTCTGATTATTTTTTCTAATATAATTAGCTTATTGGATTTTGATCAATGAATTTTTCATTAATTTATTTTATTAGAAATCATTTCTTTTCCTTCTATCAATTTCAGCTCCCCTTCATGATTTATTTGGTAAAGTCCAAATTCTCCGGACTCATATTTTGTTGAAAGATAGTCGTCAATATACAATAAACCCAGAGAATCCCTGCCACCAATGACTTTGAATTCAAATGGGACATTGGTATTTTCCACTGTATTTGATTTAACTTCTTTTCTTAAAGAAATAATCGATCCAGATTTGACAAATATCGGAATATAATCAAGCGGAGCTGATATATTAATTACTTGGCCTCCATCGTATTTGACCATTGATTCGAATTCAAACCAATGCCCTTTGGGAAGGTATAACTCACGCTCTCTCTGACCATCCCTTAATATTGGTGCTATTAATAATGAAGAACCAAACAAAAATTCAGTATTTTCCCATCTGGAGTCATAACAATTGGGATCGTCTGGGAATTCAAAAAATAACGGTCGCATCAACGGGCTTCCATTAATTGTTGACTCCCGAAATTGTGTATAAATATAAGGTATTAACCTATAACGTAAATTTATGTACTTCCTTGCGATACGTTCAACTTCCTCACCGAATGACCAAGGTTCTTGATCTGGAGTTCCCTGCATAGTATGTGTTCTGAACAGTGGATAAAATACCCCTAGTTGAATCCATCTCGCAAATAATTCTGGTGTAGGTATCCCTCTAAAACCACCGATATCTGGTCCAACACCAGCATGTCCACTTAATCCTATACCAAGACATTTAGGAATACTTAATCTCAGGTGTTCCCAACTAGCTTCGTTATCACCAGTCCAAGTCCATGAAAATTTTTGAATGCCCGAGTAACCAGATCTGGAGAGTATAAATGGGCGTTTTTCCGGACGTAATTTTCTTAATCCATCAAAGGTAGCTCGGACCATTTGCATTCCGTATACGTTATGGACCTCTTGATGGGATTCGTATCTGTCATCTATTGAGTGCATCACCTTTTCAGGAAATGTTCTTCTAACAGAAAATGTACTCGGTTCATTCATATCGTTCCAAATGCCTGAAATACCATCTTCTAGCAATTTTTTGTAAAGTTCACCCCACCAGTCCCTTACCCTTTCATCTAAAAAATCTGGAAACACACATTCTCCAGGCCAAACATTAGCCGAGTATAGCTTTTTATTTTTATCAAACAAAAAACACTTTTGAACTATCCCTTTTTGATAAACCGCGTAATTTTCATCTACCTTTATACCTGGATCAATTATCGATATTATTTGGAATCCCATTTTTTGTAAATCAGAAATCATTTTTCTTGGTTCAGGGAATTTCTCGGCATCCCAAGTAAAACACCTATAACCATCCATGTAATCTATATCAAGATATATTACATCACAAGGAATACCTAGTTTTCGAAATTTCTTGGCAATTTCAACAACTTTGGATCGGATGTGGGTAAAATGCAAATATAAGGGAATGACTCCATTAATATAAGGGAATGGAATTTTTAAACTTAATTTTGAGTCGTATTAAACTTAATATTGGCTCTGACCAAATATTACTATTTGCAGGATATGAAAACTATGGTAAATCCATCTCATACATAGTTTAACATTTTTTACATCAAAACTCTCCAAACTATCAAATTCTGCGAAATGCGTATTATGCTCATAATCC